>CAIYQS010000160.1 GCA_903928395.1 uncultured Actinomycetes bacterium
CTCAATGAGGCCATCGGCAAGTAGCGTTTTTGACAGAGTATATGCTCTCCCTGTTAGGGATAACCCAACATGCAACTAGCACTTGCCAGATGTTTAGAATTAGGTTGCTCTGAAAAAGAATGTTCCCAATAACAGTTGACATTAAAATTATTCTTAGCGACCTGATATAGCCCTGATTGAATGTCTTTTCCAACCACAAAAGCGCCGTTAGTAAAGAGTTTGGCCCCCGTGGTTAATGGAATCGAAGGTGATACAAGTGAAGTTGTGGGACAGTTAGATGTCTTTACTACTTCTCCAGTCATTAAAGCGAGAAGTGGGTAACCCACCAATTTGCCCACATTGGGTTCTTGTGAACCCTCGCCCGATTGCATCGAAATCTCGTACGAGCAAACGGGTTTCTTCCCATTTCCCGAGTGGAAAAAGAATGTGAGATAAGAAATTAATGAGAGAAATACACATAGAGTCAGAATGACGGGTGCCTTTCGCAAATTAGAAAAATCAAAATTCTCTCTCATTTTTCAATGGTACTAGGCTTCCTTTATCATTTAACTGATCATTGTGGAAATCTGTAGGAATTGAGATGGATTTCTATGAGGCCATCGGCAATGAGCGTTTTTAACGCCTTTTCAATTTGCGAGTCGTCGTTCCATAATTTTTTTAGCGCTGCTCCGGTTAATTTATCGTTATCGCGCAGCGCTTGAACGATCGTTCCTCGACATTGGCGATCGGTTCCGATCCAATCTTGAGATTTTCGCACCAACTCTGATTTTGGATAACCAGCTTTACGCCAAGCGCACTGTCGCTTAAGAGGACAGTCTTCACACCTGGGGTTTTTAGAGGTGCATATCAGAGCACCGAACTCCATTGTTGCGGCGGCCCATTTAGCTCCGTCTTTGGGAATGAGTTCGGCACGGAGTGCACGTTCGGTCACCGATGTAGTTGCAGTCGGATGTTCGGCACCATCGACAAATCGAGCGAAGAACCTCCGAATATTGACATCTAGAACGAGGGTTGGTTTATTGAAGGCGAAAGCGGCGATTGCGGCTGCTGTGTATTCACCAACACCTGGTAACGACCGTAATTCCTGGGTTGTAAGAGGTACCTTATTATTGAAGTCACGGGTAATAATCGCCGCCGCCTCATGAAGTCGCAGCGCACGCCGCGGATAGCCCAAACGCCCCCAGGCGGTGATGACCTCAGATTTTTTTGCTGCGGCGAGATCGGCAGGTGTTGGCCAATTCGTTAACCATTGTGACCAGGTAGGTAGCACTCGATTTACCGGGGTCTGTTGCAACATATATTCGCTCACCATGACTCCCCAAGGAGAGGTGTTGCGCCAAGGAAGATTGCGCTTATTCTCATCAAACCAATCGAGAAGGAGTTGTTGCTTCACTCGCTGATCTTTAACCTGGCAATCGCTTGCTCGAGTCGAGAAACTTCCATGATTTCGATTCCCGGAATTTTTAAATCAGATCCAGCAGGGACTATGGCGCGCTTAAAGCCGAGTCGAGCCGCCTCTGTAATGCGTTGGTGGACTCCTGTTACTTTTCTAATTTCTCCAGCTAGACCGACCTCA
>CAIYQS010000161.1 GCA_903928395.1 uncultured Actinomycetes bacterium
AAGCCTTGACCGAACAGATCGTCGTGGCGAATCCCATAAATGAGGTACCAGTGCTGCTCGCCTGTATCGGAGAAGAGACGCACTCTCTCGCCATAACAGCGCTAGCCGCTGCGCTGGCCCAAGTGAATGTACAGGTTCAATTTCTAGGCGCTCGCACACCTTCAAACGCTGTCAATGAAGTGGTGCGCAAGTGCGCCCCTGCAGCAATCTTTTTATGGGCACAGTTGCCAGAAAATGCTTCACTAGAAACAGTGAAGGCGCTTCCGGCAGTTCGTCCCGCCCCTCGCGTAATTTTGGGAGGTCCAGGTTGGGCCAACAGCGAGCATGAAGACGCCCATGTCGTGTCAGATCTCTCTGAGGCTCGTCGTGAAATCATGAATGCATTGGGTATATAAGACTCATTTCCTTTTGAAAACGCGACATTTCCAACCCCTAGACTGAGCCAATGATTGATAAGGCTCGCGACAAAGTTATTCTCCTGGGTCTGACTTATGACGACGTTTTACTGCTTCCAGATGCCTCAGATGTAGTTCCGAGCGAGGTCGATACAAAGACTCGACTCACTCGCAATATCTCACTTTCGGTACCCGTTGTCTCTTCTGCCATGGACACTGTGACTGAGTCAGCGATGGCTATTGCGATGGCAAAAGCGGGCGGAATCGGAATCTTGCATCGCAATTTGTCTATCGACGATCAGGTTAAACAGGTGCGCTTAGCCGCGGCAAGCGGGATAGTTGGCGCCGCAGTCGGGGTTGGTGAAGATGGGTATAACCGTGCCGTTGCGCTCATCGAAGCGGGCGTGAACGTTATTGTGGTCGACACCGCTCATGGACATCACCGCGGAGTGCTCGATGCCGTAGCTCGAATTAAAAAAGAGTTCCCGCATGTTGACGTTATTGGTGGCAATGTTGCCACCCGTGCTGGTGCACAAGCACTCATTAACGCCGGTGTCGATGCGGTCAAAGTTGGAGTTGGACCGGGTTCCATCTGCACCACCCGTGTTGTCGCAGGAGTTGGAGTTCCACAGCTCACCGCAATTATGGAAGCACATAAAGCGTGCGTTACCGCTGACATCCCGCTCATTGCTGACGGTGGATTGCAACATTCTGGCGATATCGCAAAAGCCATTGTTGCCGGTGCGGACACTGTGATGCTCGGTTCATTGCTTGCCGGCTGTGAAGAGTCACCCGCTGATCTCATTGAAATTGATGGCCGAAAATATAAGGGTTATCGCGGAATGGGTTCACTCGGAGCGATGCAATCGCGAGGTGAGCAGAAGTCGTACTCCAAAGATCGTTATATGCAAGATGACGTGCTTGCCGAAGATAAATTGGTCCCAGAAGGAATAGAAGGCAAGGTTAAGTACAGTGGTTCGGTCGCCGAAGTAGTTCATCAACTCGTTGGTGGATTGCGATCTGGAATGGGTTATGCGGGAGCCGCCAATATTTCTGAATTAAAGAGCAAGGGCCAACTCATTCAAATCACTGCTGCTGGTCTCCAAGAGAGTCATCCCCACGACATCTTTGATGTAGCGGATGCTCCTAACTATCGCGGGGGAAAATAAACCACATGAATTTAACCAAGGAAAGAAGTGAGGGCCTGCGATGAATGAAATTGAAATTGGACCGGGGAAGCGTGCGCATATCGCGTATTCATTTGACGATATTGCAATCGTTCCTAGTCGCCGGACCCGAGATCCCGAAGAAGTTTCTATTCAATGGCAGATTGATGCCTACAAGTTTGATTTGCCGATGCTCGCTGCCCCCATGGATTCGGTGGTCTCTCCCGAAACCGCGATTGCGATTGGAAAATTAGGTGGCGTTGGTGTCCTCAATCTTGAGGGACTCTGGACCCGCCATGAAGATCCACGCATTGCGTTAGGTGAAATTGCTTCCTTGCCACAAGAGCAAGCTATTGGACGTATGCAAGAGTTGTATTCGGCTCCTATCCGACCCGAACTCATTAAGGCAAGAATCGCAGAAATTCGCGCTTCTGGCGTAACGGTTGCCGCCGCACTGTCCCCACAGCGAACCGCTGAACTGCATGAAGTAGTTGTAAAAGCCGGGGTTGATCTCTTTGTCATTCGCGGAACAACCGTGAGTGCGGAGCACGTCTCCTCAAAAACCGAGCCGCTCAATTTAAAGAAATTTATTTATGAGTTGGATGTACCTGTCATTGTTGGCGGCTGCGCAACCGCAACTGGAGCTCTTCACCTTATGCGCGCAGGAGCTGCCGGAGTTTTAGTTGGATTTGGTGGCGGCGCCGCGCATACAACACGTACTGTCCTAGGAATAGCCGTTCCGATGGCATCAGCAGTAGCCGAAGTTGCCTCTGCACGTCGGGATTACATGGATGAATCTGGCGGCCGTTATGTTCATGTCATAGCCGATGGGTCGGTTGGGCGCAGCGGTGACATCGCTAAGGCGATTGCCTGTGGCGCAGATGCTGTCATGATGGGAAGTCCACTCGCTCGCGCGCTTGAGGCACCTGGCAAGGGTTGGCACTGGGGTTCTGAGGCACATCACTCCGAACTTCCACGTGGAGACAGAGTCCATGTTGGCACTGTCGGCACGCTCGAAGAAATCCTTAACGGGCCCTCGCACACTTCTGATGGCTCCATGAACTTGTTTGGTGCGCTCCGTCGTGGAATGGCAACCTGCGGATACTCCGATCTCAAGGAATTTCAACGGGTAGAAGTCGTTATTCATCGTGCCTGAAGCAACTGCACCTGAAGATCTTGTACTTGTCGTCGATTTCGGAGCTCAGTACGCACAACTGATCGCACGCCGAGTTCGCCAAGCCAATGTTTATTCCGAGATCGTTCCTTCAACCATGTCCGTTGCCGACATAGTCGCCAAGAATCCAACCGCGATTATTCTGAGTGGTGGGCCCTCTAGTGTTTATGAGGCTGGTGCACCAACGCTAGATCCGAAACTTTTTGAGCACCACATTCCCACATTTGGTATCTGTTACGGGTTCCAAGCTATGGCTGCCGCACTTGGTGGCGTGGTGACGCAGACCGGAAAATCCGAATTCGGTCGAACCTCCATGAGCCATGATGATAATTCAAAATTACTTTCTGGGCTTGAACCACAATCACGTGTGTGGATGAGTCATGGCGACTCAGTCACTCAGGTACCTACTGGTTTTACAGCAATTGCGCGAACCGCCGAAACCCCTATTGTTGCCTTCGAGAATACTGATGCAAAGTTGGCGGGAGTTCAATTTCATCCTGAAGTTTTGCATTCCGAAAATGGTCAAGAAATTTTACGTCGCTGGTTGATAGATATCGTTGGATGTAAACCAACGTGGACCAGCGAAAATATAGTTGCGACAGAAGTTGCCAAGATTCAGACATTAGTCGGTGGCAAACATGTAATTTGTGGACTCTCAGGTGGAGTTGACTCTGCAGTCGCCGCGGCAATAGTTCAAAAGGCTATTGGCTCGCAATTAACGTGCGTCTTTGTTGATCACGGATTGCTTCGGCAAGGCGAAGCCGATCAAGTCGAACAGGATTTTGTAGCAGCGACCGGTGTAGACCTAAAGATTGTCGATGCGCGCGAAACATTTATGAATGCGCTAGCAGGAGTGACTGATCCCGAAACCAAACGAAAGATCATCGGTGCGGAATTCATCCGCGCATTTGAGGCTGCCGCACGAGAAATTTCACAGCACGAGAGCGTTGATTTTTTAGTCCAAGGCACGCTCTATCCAGATGTAGTTGAATCAGGCGGCGGAACAGGAACAGCAAACATAAAATCTCATCACAATGTAGGTGGGTTACCAGACGATCTTCAGTTCACTCTCATTGAACCGCTTCGTTCTCTCTTTAAGGATGAAGTGCGTGAAGTAGGCGTGGAACTGGGACTTCCCGGTGAAATAGTGTGGCGTCAACCGTTCCCAGGTCCCGGCTTGGCAATTCGAATCATCGGTGAAGTTACTGAGAATCGACTTAGCATTTTGCGTAAGGCCGATTTTATTGCTCGCGAAGAGTTAAAATTAGCGGGTCTTGATCGTGAGATCTGGCAATGTCCAGTTGTACTTCTTTCAGAAGTGCGTAGCGTTGGAGTGCAAGGAGATGGACGAACATATGGGCATCCCATTGTTCTTCGGCCGGTATCAAGTGAAGATGCAATGACTGCAGATTGGAGTCGATTGCCGTATGACGTGTTGGAACGAATTTCAACGCGCATTACAAATGAAGTGCGAGAAGTGAACCGCGTGGTGCTCGATATAACGAGCAAGCCACCTGGAACTATTGAATGGGAGTAAAAGTGAAGCGCAATACGAAGCTCATAGCCGAGCTCGCTGCAGTTGCTATTTTTGCATTGGGATTTACCGCAGTTGCCGCTTCAGAATCAAGTTTTGCAAAAGATTCCAAATCGTCTTCTGGATCAAAGCCTGCGAGTCATCCCACCTCTACTCCTTCACCGTCTGGTGCTAAAAGTTCAATTGCGGCTACTTCACCTGTTGCAGGATGCGCCAAGACTGATTCGATTGGCCACAGCGCACTTCAAGTCGGCGTTCCAAATGTGAATGCCCCGAAAGTTGATAGAACTTTCACTCTTAATACAAATTGTGGTCAAATTGTTTTTAAAGCGTTTGGACTTAAAGCGCCACTCACAGTAATTGCCATGACCACTTTGGCAAAAGCCGGGTATTTTGATCATTCGCTCTGCCACCGTATAACTACGGCCGGCTTATATGTCCTACAGTGTGGGGATCCGACGGCGTTAGGAACCGGCAGACTTATGGCACCTGACGGTAATACTTGGGGGCCACCGGATGAGAATCTTCCCGCGGTTGCAAAGACAAACGATTACCCCGCAGGCACAATTGCAATGGCGAACAATGGGCTACCAAATAGTGGAGGTAGTCAATTCTTTATCGTTTATAAGGACACGACGCTGAACAATACTTATTCGATTTGGGGTATGGTCACAAAAGGTTTAGATATTGTTAAAAAGGTGGCTGCTGCAGGAGTCGTTGGTGGCGGGACAGATGGAAAGCCCGTCATGACCATAGCGATCGAATCGGTAACAGTTAAATAATTTGTTTGGTTTAGCGCAATGAAACGATTTTAAAGGTTTCTGCTAACCGACCATCGGTGAGTCCCACGGAAGCACCATTTCGTGTGCCCCACTCCCGAATGCGTTCCTCAAATCCTTCGACGTGCGAAGTCTGGCTTGCATGTGCGGCGAGGGCTTGCATCTTTTGCGCAAAGGTATCGGTTATATCAACATGGTGATCGTTACCTTCAGCCATCATCACCCAAGCCTCTTTAATTTCCCAAGGCTCAAGATGTTCGTCTTGCAATAAATCTTCAAAGGCAAATGGATTTCCGGAATCAGGATAAATTGCTTGAATTGCGGCCTCACCAGCTGCCAGGTGATCTGGGTGGCTGGCTCCTAGCCGATTCCAATTGCGCTCTGGACTTTGGATGAGCATCCGTTGCGGGCGAACTTTACGAATCACGCGAACGATATCTTTACGAAGTTCGATAGTGGGAGATAGCCAGCCATCGCGATAATCCAAGAAGTGAATATCTGTGACGCCTAGAACTTTTCCGGCCTCGGTTTGTTCGCGACGACGAATCTGCTTCATCTCCTCGCGAGTAATCTTTGGATCGACACCACCCTGGTCGCCATTTGTACAGATGCAATATGAAACTGCGATTCCCTTAGCTGTCCATTGGGCGATAGTTCCTCCAGCGCCAAAGTCAAGGTCATCAGGATGGGCAGTTACTACAAGGATGCGTTCTACTTCGCTATCGAGCATTGGATTCATATTGCAATAGTACTTGAGGGATGTGCGGGAGATAGACTCAGATTTATGTCTCTTCTTGAGGGCCTTAATCCACAACAGCGTGCCGCGGTCATTCACCAGGGGGCACCGCTTTTGGTTGTTGCTGGAGCGGGATCTGGGAAAACCCGAGTACTAACCCGAAGGATCGCGTACCTCCTGGCAGAACGCGGGGTCGCCCCTTATGAGGTCCTTGCGATTACCTTCACCAACAAGGCTGCAGCCGAGATGAAGGGAAGAGTCGCCGAACTCGTGGGCGAACGTGCAAAGTCAATGTGGGTATCAACCTTTCATTCGGCTTGCGTTCGAATACTGCGGCAGGAAGCTTCTCGTTTAGGTTTCTCAAATTCCTTCACTATTTATGATTCAAGTGACAGCCTCCGGCTGCTTACAGTGATCATTCGCGAAATGAATCTTGATGCAAAGCAATACTCAGCGCGCGCGATTCACGGCATCATCTCTGCTGCAAAGAACGAGCTCATCGGTCCCGCGGATTACGCCAATAAGACCACTAACTATTTTGAAGAAATTGTTGCAGAAATATTTGCGACGTATCAAAAGCGATTATCTGCGGCAAGTGCAATGGATTTCGATGATTTGATTGGAAAAACCGTTGATGTCCTTCAACGTTTTCCAGAGGCCCGGGCTCGCTACCGATCCAGGTTTAAACATATTTTGGTCGACGAGTACCAAGATACTAACCACGCGCAATACATTTTGATTCGTGAACTGGTCGGAGTACCGGGAGAGAATTTTCCACTTGCAGAACTTTGCGTGGTTGGAGATGCAGATCAATCAATTTACGCTTTTCGTGGCGCAAATATCCGGAATATTTTGGCTTTTGAAGAAGACTATCCCAACGCACGAACCGTATTGCTGGAACAAAATTATCGCTCAACTCAAAATATTCTTACTGCAGCAAATGCTGTTATAGCTAATAACGAAGGTCGTAAAGAGAAGAATTTGTGGTCGCAGGAGGGTCAAGGAGAGTCGGTCACTGGCTATGTGGCAGAGAGTGATCATGACGAGGCCGAGTTTGTTATCAGCGAAATTCGCAGATTGCGAGATATCGGTGCATCAAATCCCGGAGACACTGCAATTTTTTATCGCACCAATGCGCAGTCGCGTATTTTTGAAGAGACCTTTCTCCGTTCTGCCATTCCGTACAAAGTTGTTGGTGGAGTGCGATTTTATGAGCGAAAAGAGGTGAAAGATTTTTTGGGTTACCTCCGAGTGCTCGTTAATCCCGAAGACGAGATTTCACTCCGTCGCATAATCAACACTCCAAAACGCGGCATCGGAGATCGTGCTTTGGATGTCATCGACTCACACGCAAAAACCAAGGGGATATCCTTCTGGCGCGCGCTCTCCGATGCCAAGAACGCAGCAGGAATTCCTAGTCGCTCGCTGATCGCCATTAACGACTTCATTCATCTCCTTGACACCCTAAGGACGTTGGTTGAAGCAAATACCAAGCCATCCGTCATCGCACAGGCAGTTCTTGAGCAGAGTGGATTACTCGCTGAACTTGCGAATAGCAGCGACCCACAGGACGAGGGCCGAGTCGAAAATTTGCAGGAATTGGTTTCGGTTGCGTCCGAGTACGAGGAGTCCGAATTGGATGTTGGCGAGACTATTTCGCTCTCTGGTTTTCTTGAGGATGTTTCACTTGTCGCAGATTCTGATCAAATCCCAGACGGCGAGGACCATGGAGGCGTAGTCACGATGATGACGCTCCACACCGCCAAAGGATTGGAGTTTCCAACGGTCTTTCTAACCGGGATGGAAGAGGGGATTTTCCCGCATTCGCGAACCTTGGGGGATCGCGCCGAAATAGAAGAAGAGCGCCGCTTGGCCTACGTGGGGCTGACTCGGGCTCGCAAGCGGCTTTACCTATCGCGTTCCGAATATCGGTCATCCTGGGGTGCACCTACCTACAATCCACCTTCGCGCTTCTTGGCCGAGATCCCCGAGGGGGTCATTTCTTGGAACAGCGTTTCCACGTCGAGTAAAGCTCGAACTGGTGCTCCACGATCCTTTGGACCACCACCACGGGCGACAGGTAAAAAGGTTGAAAGCACAATCGTCTTAGAGGTAGGCGATCGTGTGTCTCATGACACATTTGGTTTAGGGAAGGTCATCGCTGTTGCTGGGGAAGGCGATCGCGCCGAGGCGACAATCGATTTTGGAAGTTCTGGAGAGAAGCGGCTGTTGCTGCGATATGCCCCAGTTGAGCGGCTGTAGTGGAATGAAGCGGCTCCGATCAGATTGAGCGGCTGTAAGAATCGGGGCCTTTAGGGACAAGTAGGATTTGCTCTTATAGTCACTCACCAAAATTCTAAAGATCGGGGTAATGCGTGGATCTCTTTGAGTATCAAGCTCGAGATCTCTTTGAAGCACATAACATTCCAGTTCTCGCCGGTGCGGTTGCAACAACTGCTGACGAAGCCGAACGTGCAGCTGCGACGATGGGCGGAAAAGTTGTCGTAAAGGCGCAAGTAAAAGTTGGTGGCCGCGGCAAAGCAGGTGGAGTGAAGTTGGCCGTTGATGCTGCAGATGCCCGTATCAAAGCCGAAGCAATTCTTGGTATGGATATCAAAGGCCATGTCGTGCATAAAGTCATGATTGCGCAAGCAGCACCTATCGCCGAGGAGTATTACATGGCGATATTGCTGGATCGTGCCAATCGGGATTTTCTCGTTATGGCATCCGTTGCCGGTGGCATGGAAATTGAAGAGGTCGCACACACGCAACCAGAAAAATTAGCTCGCGTCAGTATCGATCCGAATATTGGAATTAGCCAGGCTAAGGCGTTGGAAATTGTTAAAGCTGGCCAATTTCCAGAGAACGTTCAAACTGATGTTGCAGATGTTCTTCTCAAATTATGGGCGGCTTTTGTTGCCGAAGATGCAACGCTGATGGAGATCAATCCACTTGTTAAGACCGAAGATGGTCGGATTATCGCGTTGGACGGCAAAGTGACTTTGGATGACAACGCGGACTTTCGTCACCCAGATCATGAAGCGCTTGTAGATCATGCTGCAGCAAATCCCCTCGAGGCGGCTGCTAAAGCAAAGAATCTCAACTATGTAAAACTTGACGGTGAAGTAGGAATTATCGGCAACGGTGCTGGACTCGTGATGAGCACCTTGGATGTTGTTGCCTATGCCGGCGAAAAATATGGCGTAAAACCAGCCAATTTCTTGGATATTGGCGGAGGTGCATCCGCAGAAATAATGGCTGATGGACTTTCCATCATCTTGGGCGATAGCGATGTTCGCAGCGTTTTTGTAAATGTATTTGGAGGCATCACGGCGTGTGATGCCGTTGCAAACGGAATTGTTCAAGCCCTTGAAATGCTGGGCGACAAAGCGACCAAACCGATTGTTGTGCGACTCGATGGAAACAATGTGCTCGAAGGTCGCAGAATTTTAAATGAAGCGGCGCACCCATTGGTGCAACAGTTGGACACCATGGATGGGGCGGCTGCCCGGGCCGCAGAATTGGCGGCAAAGTAAATGGCAATATTTATTAATAAGGAAACCAAAGTCCTTGTTCAGGGAATGACGGGATCTGAGGGAACCAAACACACCGGTCGAATGATCAAATACGGTACCAATATTGTCGGAGGCGTAACTCCGGGCAAGGGTGGCCAGAGCGTAGAGATTGCTGGTAAGACTCTTCCGGTCTTTAACACCGTTGCAGAAGCGGTTGCGGCTACTGGTGCTAACGCTTCGGTGGTATTTGTTCCACCTAAATTTGCGAAGGCAGCGGTCATGGATGCGATCGATGCAGCGCTTCCGTTAGTTGTAGTTATTACTGAGGGAATCCCAGTTCACGATACCGCTACTTTTTATGCGCACGCGGTCGCCAAAGGAACTACCCGCCTTGTGGGTCCTAATTGCCCCGGCCTCATAAGTCCCGGGCTTTCAAATATTGGAATTATTCCGGGCGACATCACAGGACCTGGTCGAATTGGATTAGTTTCGAAGTCTGGAACTCTGACTTACCAAATGATGTATGAACTTCGCGATATTGGTTTTAGTACCGCTGTTGGTATCGGCGGTGACCCAATAATTGGAACGACGCATATTGATTGCCTCAGGGCATTTCAAGATGATCCAGATACCGATGCAATCGTGATGATCGGTGAAATTGGAGGAGATGCGGAGGAGCGCGCGGCAGCGTTTATTGCTTCTTACGTAACCAAGCCTGTGGTCGGGTATGTTGCTGGATTCACCGCTCCCGAAGGAAAAACCATGGGGCATGCCGGCGCGATCGTGTCAGGCTCTTCAGGGACCGCAGAAGCGAAAAAAGTAGCGCTTGAAGCAGCAGGTGTAAAAGTAGGAAAGACTCCAAGTGAGACCGCGACTTTGATGCGCGCGATACTTAACGGCTAATAAATGATTGCTCGCGCTTTGGGGGTCTCATTTAGGCAGGCCCTTCGAAGCGTAGCTTTAACGCTTTTCCCGCTCGCATTTATTTCACTCTTTGCTTGGGCAACAGCAGGCACCACGACCGGAAACACAAGTGACCCGATCAGGGCCTCTGCATGGCTTTACCTGGGGGCACATCTGATTCCGTTTGTTGTGCCATCAGGAAAGTTAACACTGCTCCCGCTGCTGGCGGTTCTGTATCCAATGTGGGCAATCCGCCGTGGACTCGCAACGGTAGAATCTGCATTTAGCAAAATCAATGGAGCGAGGCTAGTTTATGGATTTTGGTACGCAGCGCTTTCGGAATTAATTGCTTGGGCATCTCGGTATCACGGGGTTGCGCCGAATCTCTATCTCACCCCAGTATTCACCTTCATTATCTCGATCATAGCTACTATGGATTTCGTTTCAATAAAGAATCGTGGATTTTACTTCGCGGGTTATCTTTTTTTGGTAGCGCTTGGAATTGGATCAATATTCTTTGCGATTTCACTGGGCGAACATTGGAAAGTTGTTCACAGTATTTCTATCGTGCTTGCGCCTGGGATTGTCGGCGGAATCCTCTTTGCCGCGTTGCAACTCTTGTACTTGCCAAATATTGCACTCGTAGCGCTCTCCTATTTGACGGGTATCGGTTTCACTTTCGGTCCACATTCAGTCATCAATGGCTCGCAAGTGAAAATTGGACAAGTTCCGGCGCTTCCATTTGTTCCCGCACTTCCGACTTCGGTGCACAGTGAATTGATCTACGCCAGTTCTTTTTGGTTACTCTTTTTTATTGCCGTGTTTCTCTATATGAGGCGTATCAAGAGTTCAATTCTTCATTTCACCGGATACGCGCTGAATCAAGGAATTCGATTCTTTATTGTTATTGCTGCGCTCGCTTACCTGTCGGCAGGGGAATTGTTAACAAATAGTCTGAACCCCATAGGAGTAATTTGGTGGCGCTTTGTAGCAGTGCTCGGAGTCGCGTACCTGGCCGCTTCACTAGTCGTCATATTTATTCCAGCGATAGTCCAGAAGGTGTTTCACCGTGGGTAAACGAATTCTTTTATTGGCATCTGGAACTGGTTCACTCGCGGCGGCAATTCTCGCGGCTCACAAAGCGGGAAAAATCACGGCAGATTTTGTTGGGCTCATCAGCGACAAAGATTCCCCTGCATTAAGCGTTGCCAAGTCATATGAAATCCCCGCGATTTACTTGCCAATTGGAACGGATAGAACGTCGTGGGATCAGGATATTTATGAGGCATCGCAAAGCCTTGCACCAGATTTGATAGTAAGCGTCGGATTTATGCGAATCCTTTCGCCCCGATATGTCACGAATTTTAAGGTCGTAAATACGCACCCGTCTTTGTTGCCGCTCTTTCCTGGAGCGCACGCAGTGCGCGATGCGTTAGTCGCCAAAGCCAGCGTTACAGGAACTACCGTGCATTGGGTTGACGCCGGGTTGGATACTGGCCCCATCATTAAGCAGCAAATCGTAGAGATTGCTCCCGGCGATGACGAAACTTCATTGCATGAGCGCATTAAGATTGCCGAACGGGCTCTCATTGTCGAGACGCTCGTTGAATATGGACGGGCAGGAACCCTGTGAGCACATTGAAGCCGATTCGTCGTGCACTTATAAGTGTCTATGACAAGACTGGACTTGAGGAAATCGGGACTTTGCTTGCCGCCGCCGGCGTCGAAATTCTCTCAACTGGTTCAACGGCAAAGACTTTAGCCACCGCAGGGATCCCAGTCACTGCCGTGGAAGATTACACAGGATTTCCAGAGATGATGGGCGGGCGCGTCAAAACTTTGCATCCCCGAATCCATGGTGGAATTTTGGCAGATCAAAATAATGCGGAACATTTGGCAGCCATTGCAGCTCATGACATCGCCCCATTCGATTTAATCGTTATAAATCTTTACCCCTTCACGCAGACAATTGCGTCTGGTGCTGATTTCGCCGAATGCATCGAACAGATTGATATTGGCGGACCATCCATGTTGCGCGGTGCCGCAAAAAATCACGGCTCAGTGGCTGTAATTTCTGGCCCCCATCAGTACGAATTGCTTCATCGAGCAATTACGGTCGGGGGATTTACGCTGGAGGAGCGGACTCGACTAGCAATGGAAACTTTTCGAGCAACAGCCGAGTATGACGCTGCTATCGCGACCTGGCTAGGTGAACAACTTGATGTAGGGGATGAGTGGAAAGCCGCGATTTTTCATCGCATCGCTTCATTACGTTATGGGGAAAATCCGCACCAAGGCGCGAGTGTGTACTCCAATGCGACATCGTGGATACAACCAGGTATTGCCCAAGCGGTTCAACTCCATGGTAAAGAAATGTCCTTTAATAATTACACCGATGCAGACGCAGCGGTTCGAAGTGCGTACGACCATAGCGAACCCTGTGTTGCCATCATCAAGCATGCCAATCCCTGCGGTATTGCAATAGGCGCTCGCATTGAGGACGCGTACGCCAAAGCGCATGCTTGCGACCCAGTTTCGGCATTTGGCGGAGTTGTTGCAACAAACCGACCAGTTTCTCTGTCGATGGCTCAAGCGCTCTCAGAGGTATTTACTGAAGTGGTTATTGCACCAAGCTATGAAGCTGGAGCTGTTGAAGTACTTTCCAAGAAACCTTCAATCAGAATTCTTACCCTTGATCACTACGTGAATCCATCCGTTGAACGCCGCCCCATTTCTGGTGGATTGCTCATTCAGGACACCGATCTCATCAATGCACCCGGTGATAGTGCAGAACAGTGGACTCAAGTCTCAGGCACTGCGGTATCCGCTGATGTTTTAGCAGATCTGCAATTTGCCTGGCGAGCTATTCGGGCAGTTAAAAGCAATGCAATCTTGCTCGCTCACGACGGGGCATCTGTGGGAGTTGGAATGGGGCAAGTAAATCGCGTCGATTCTGCTCGGCTTGCAGTATCACGGGCTGGGGATCGCGCAAAGGGATCGGTAGCGGCCAGCGATGCATTCTTCCCGTTCGCTGATGGCTTGCAAATATTGATCGATGCCGGAATTTCAGCAGTAGTGCAACCTGGCGGAAGCGTCCGAGATGAAGAAGTGATTGCAGCCGCAAATAGCGCTGGAATCGCGATGTTCTTTACGGGTGTTCGCCACTTTTCACACGCCTAGTTATGCTTTGATTATGAGCGCACAGATACTTGACGGCAAGGCGACAGCTAAAGCAATTAAGACAGAGTTAGCTGCGATCGTTTCAACGATGAGCAATAAGCCTGGATTAGGAACTGTTCTTGTCGGTGA
>CAIYQS010000162.1 GCA_903928395.1 uncultured Actinomycetes bacterium
CATTTATGCACCTATCCCGGTGCGCCTTATCAAAGATACGATTAACCTCTAAACGAAATGAGATCTCATGGAAATTAATACCTACCAAATTGAGTATTACGCCGATAAGCCAAGCGAGCAGGTCAAGGCAGTTGCCTATGAACTAAAAGATGGTTGGTTCGTTTTCTATGGCGGAAAGACTCAAGCTGAGCAGGTGCTCCGTGTGCGTGCGGTTGATGTGACTAGGGTTGTTTTGGTGGTGGAGTAATTACGCAAAGAAATCTGAATCTTCAGAGCAATGAACTTTGGAAAGCGGTGCGGAATGCTTCTTTCAACTTTCGAGAATGAACAAGTAAACCTGTAACAGAATAATTATGTAGATAGTATAAATTCTTGTTTTGTTGTTGCTCGCAAATGCATTCAACTTTAACTAATTCAGCACCGAATTTAGTTTCTAAATTGTTCTTGGACAGCATAACTAGTTTAAGAATCTAGACTGTGGGAGTGAGTTAGTGATTTACTTTGATTAAATGTTGGGTGCATTATTTGCTGGTTGGGATGAGTCGATTCATTTTATAAAATAGGGAGTAGAGATGAGCATAAATCAATCTAGATTTTCAAGAAGTGCGCGTTTTGCGAATTTTGGAGAACCCATGCTTGCAGCTTCCGTGGCTGAAATTACTTTGCTATTTCTTAGTTTTTCTGGTGCCAATGTTAAATTTACTTCGTTATTAATCCACCAAAGAACTTGGCTGCTTATAACCATTTTTTTCCTTTTTATTTCGACCTTATCGACGGGAGTTATTTTAATTCCACGCGATGCAAATATTTCAGCGAACAGAAGAAATTGTTGGAGTCAGATTGCCCTATGCACATTCCTTATAGGTAACGCTTTTTTGTCAATTACATTTATATTCATTATTGAAGCGTTGAATTGAATTAAAGTCAGTAGAAGTTAACTCTAAGTTAGTTTCATCAAGAAGCATTCAAAATTCAAACTTACTCTTAGGTTTTTTTGAGAACTGCACAACTAGATGGACTCTTATCTGTTTTTATCACCATATTAGGGGGGTTTTGATGTATGAATAAGGCTCAAAGAATCCATATGGTTCAGTCCATCTCTAATATTCTGATTGGCATGGACCCGATTAGCGCTTCTTTAATATTGCATCAATACGGATGGTATTCTGAAAATTTTTTCGGAGATAATTCAAGGGACAATCAAAGGTTCTTAATTTCCTTTCTTTCGAATGTGGGAGATGAGGATTTGTCGGAGCTTTATAACTATTTAGCAGAAAGCTTTATTCCCGGAGGAAGCGCAGAAATTGAGGTGCCTGATGAAAATCGTGTCAAATTATTTATTACGCATCTTGAGAGCAATCGACAGATTGCAAGCGTCCTTAAGGATAATTTGGCGATAGAGGGCGTAATGGGTTTTGTCGCGCATGAAGATATTCCCGACACAGAGGAGTGGCGTCGATCATTGAAGCTCGAACTAGCTACCTCTCATGCGCTTCTCGTAGTTATTACGAATGGAATCGAAAATTCTTTTTGGTGTCAACAAGAAATAGGTTGGGCTTTGGGAAGGGATATCCCTATAGTCGGAGTCAATTTTGCGCCAAAGGCTCCCTCGGTTGGTTTTTTATCTGACTTTCAATTTATTCCTGGAAATATTGCAATGCTGGAAATTGTGTCTAGAATTGTGACTGCTTTAAAAAAGAACGCAAAAATAGACGTTTTGCTACGTGAGCACCTAATTCAATCCTTTATTAATTCCTACAGTTTCAACCGAACGCGATCCCTTTTACCTAGAATCAAAGATTTAGAAAGCGTCACTGATTCAGAAAAGAACAGGATCCTTGAGGCATTTAAAACCAACGTCGATTTATCTGAGGCGGAGGTTAGTGGACAGTCGGTGCTTTCGATTGTTAAGAATCTTTTCCAGAGATAATTTTGTATTTAAAAAAGCGTTATCCCAGTTTTACACGTCTATTCTCTCAACGCTTCGTTTCTCAATTCGGTGACTATCAATCGAACAATTTGCCGAATACATCGGTGTATGTGCTTCCACTCATACCGCGATTTCCAGGATTTCCAGGATTGCCTCCATTTCCAGGATTTCCAGGATTGCCGATGTTTCCATAGTCGCCTAGATGCATGTCTACAACCATATCGTCGTGAAGTTCACCTATATATGGTCCGTTTAATCGATGGACGTGCGTGCCATTCAATTGGCCGATGGCATCTCCGTGAATACTGTGGATATATTTACCGGAGACATATCCAACGGCCTCACCTCGTGTCGAGTAAATGTATTTCGTCATTTTCCAACCTCCTTATTTGAAGACTACTAGTTGCTGCCGACATCAATCGGTCGTGGGCTTTTCCATGTCCAATGCAGGTCTAGCTTTATAAATGTTTATTGATAATCTTTTTTGTAAATTGGTTTTAATTGGTCGCCTTGACGTGGGCGCAATTTAACTTCAAGGAAACCGTCATGGGACCCACTTGCCTCTGTCGTAGGGTAGCACTATCTTTCGAACATATGTTCGAATCAGCCATGAACCCGCCCCCAACCCCTGGATCCGTCCCAGGGGCCACTGGCACGGGCGGGGAAACTCCGGGGGCCTCTGGGGCGAGGGTGATTGCTCCCGAGGGTGAACCACTTGAGTTCATTTATAAGGGGCGGCGCTTCCATGTCCACGCCATTGTTTCGCGGTGGCGTGAATCTGGTGGTTGGTGGAATCGTATAGATGATGGTCGCCTTAAGAAGGGCCCACTCGAAGATGTCATCTTTGATGATGGGGGTAAGGCGATCTGGCGGGTTGAGGCAGCTCCTGAGGGGGCGCTAGCAACCTTTGAGATTGAGTTAGACGAGATCACTGGCAAGTGGCAGATCCGCCCCACATCTAGACCCTCATGAAACTTCCATTTACACATTTATCGGTGGCTAGTGGCTACTCCTTCAAGTATGGGACTGCACTGCCACAAAAATTGGTGGAGCGAGCTGCAATACAAGGTGCATCTGCTCTGGCTTTAACTGATCGCGATGGCGCTGCTGGGGCGATTCGGTTTGCTAAGAGTTGTGAAGAGATGGGTGTGGCGCCGATTCTTGGGGTCAATCTAAGTTTTCTGCAGAAGAAATATCGCGTCACCATCTTTGCCCAAGGTGATGGGTTGGGTGCGTTGTATCGCTTGATTACCAGTATCAATTTGAGTGATGACAAATTGTTGACCTACAAAGTTTTGACGGAGGCATCGCAGTACTCATCGCAATTGATTCTGGCGCATGGCGTTGATTCGCAATTGGCTGCTGCGATTAATGCGCGTCGCCATGAAGAGGCGATGTCTATTTATGGGGCGGCTGCTGATTTATTTGCGGGACAGGTGATTGAGTGTACGTCGCACCTGCGTTCTGGTACGGGACCGTTGTCGACAACATATGCGGCGCGGATGTTGGGCTTTGCACGTGATCACAATTTGCCTGCGATATTAACTAATGCGGTAAGGATGCTTGATCGCGCCGATGGACCGGTGGCGGATGTCTTGGATTCAGCGCGCAAGTTGGTTCCGCTGCATTACAAACATGTAGAGCGCAGCAATAGCGAGGCATATCTAAAGAGCCCTGCCGAGATGGCATGGGTAGGCGATGAGATTGCGCGAGCTGCAGGGGAGCGCAACGGTAATCGCTTATTGGCTGATACCGAAGAGTTGGCTTATAGGTTGCGATTATCTGCTAGGCGAGACATTGGCTTAGGTGCGATTCATCTGCCACATATTGTTGATAAAGAAGAGCTGCGTCATCGGACGCGTGCTGCACTCTCGCGTTATACAGGGGAGTTGTCGGTTAAAGCTGCGGTGCGTTTGGAGGAAGAGCTAGAGACTGTTACAACGTTGGGTTTTGAGCCGTACTTTTTAAGCGTTGCAGCAGTTGCTGATATGGCACGTGCTCGTGGGATCAGGGTGGCGGCGCGAGGATCTGGTGCCGGTTCGTTGATCTGTTATCTACTTGGAATATCTGGGGTAGAGCCCATGAGCCAAGGTTTATTGATGGAGCGCTTCTGTTCGGTGCTGCGCGCCGAGTTGCCCGATATTGATATCGATGTGGAGTCAGATCGTCGGCTAGAGATATATACAGCGGTCTTTGATCGTTATGGTTTTAAGAGCGCTAAATACAAGCCGGGGGATGATAGTTCGACCGCAACTGTGGCGATGGTCGAAACTTATAAAGCGCGCCATGCGATCCGTGATGTGGGAGCGGCGCTGGGAATTGCTCCGATGGAGATTGATCTGATTGCCAAGTCGATGCCGCGTATTAGATCGCGCAATATTCAAAAGGCTTTAGAAAACCTGCCAGAGCTACGCAGTCTTAAC
>CAIYQS010000163.1 GCA_903928395.1 uncultured Actinomycetes bacterium
AAGCTTGACGCTGTAGTTTCAGCTAACGAAGGCCTCGGCCTCGCTGCTGTTGCTGTTCTTAAGAAGAACAACCTCAATGGAAAGACTTGCGTATCAGGACAAGATGCATCTGCAGCTGGTCTTGCCGCTATCTTGACCGGTGATCTTTCAAACACCGTTTACAAGCCAATTTCTCAAGAAGCTAATGGAGCTGCAGCACTTGCAATTTCCTTGGTTAAGGGAACAAAGGCAAAGACAAACGGCGTAGTCAAGGATGGAACACGTAGCGTTGCTTCTGTTCTCTTGATTCCAACAACCATCACAAAGGCAAATGTCGAAGTAACTGTTAAGGACAAGTTCCGTACAGCTGCTGAAATTTGCGCCATTGCTGGTGCTGCTGCTTGTGCTGCTAACGGCGTTAAGTAAGGGTTATACCTCTTAGCAGTTAGTCGCAAGTAGTTATGATGTAAAAATAGACCGGAGACAACCTCTCCGGTCTATTTTTTTAGTTATAGTGGCGCATTAGTCCTAGTTCATACGTTGTAGCGCATACCCAAGTTTTATCGACAGGAGTATCTAGTGAGCGAACCAATTCTTTCGCTGCGTGGCATTAATAAATCTTTTGGCCCAGTTCACGTATTGAAACACGTTAACTTCGATGCATACGCTGGAAAAGTCACAGCCTTGGTTGGTGACAACGGCGCGGGCAAGAGCACTTTGATTAAATGCATCGCAGGTATTTATACTGCCGAATCTGGCGACATCTTTTTCGAAGGTCAGAAAGTTGAAATCCATGGTCCCCGCGATTCGACCGGACTTGGAATTGAAATTGTTTATCAAGATCTAGCACTATGTGACAACCTAGATATCGTGCAGAACATGTTCTTGGGACGCGAAGAACGTAAAGGGATTGTTCTCAACGAAACTCACATGGAATCTCTTGCAGCAAAAACCTTAGATGGACTTTCGGTGCGAACCGTAAAATCTATTCGTCAAACTGTTTCATCCCTATCGGGTGGACAGCGTCAGACCGTTGCGATTGCGCGCGCTGTACTCTGGAATTCAAAAGTCGTTATTTTGGACGAGCCAACTGCCGCATTGGGCGTTGCGCAAACCGAACAGGTATTAAAGCTGGTACGTAGACTGGCAGACAATGGATTAGCCGTTATTTTGATTAGCCACAATTTAAATGATGTCTTCGCTGTTGCTGATTACATTGCGCCGCTCTATCTGGGAACAATGGCTACACAAGTCGAGACCAAGAACGTCAAGCCAAACCAAGTGGTTGAACTCATCACGACCGGAAAATCTGAAGGAGTTGTAGGGGTGAACGCATGAGCGTTAATACAGATAATCTCGCCGGTCAAGAGGCGACGCTTAAGAGTGTTTTTACCGACTACCTTGCAAAAATTAAAGCAGGTGACATTGGGGCACTTCCCGCTTTTCTCGGTCTCATTGCCCTTGGAATCGTTTTCACATTTTCGTCGCAGTTCTTCCTGACTGCACGAAATATGGCTAACTTATTGACGCAAGCGGCGCCAGTGATTGTTATTGCCATGGGCCTGGTCTTTGTTCTCTTACTTGGAGAAATTGACCTTTCTGCTGGATTCGCTTCAGGAGTGTGTGGCGCGACTCTTGTTCTCCTGATCAGTGATCATCACTGGCCTTGGTATGCAGCGCTCTTCATTAGCATCGTCGTTGGAGTTGGTCTCGGCTGGATTATGGGAACCTTGGTTGCCAGACTTCGCATTCCTTCCTTCGTGGTGACTTTGTCCGCATTCTTAGCTTTCCAAGGAATCCTTCTCCTTATGGCCGGTGAAGGCGGAACGATCTTGCTTCAAGATCGCTTCATCATCGCCGTTGAAAACAATAACTTAACTCCGATTGTCAGCTGGCTCTTTACTATCATCGGGTTGGTTATCTACATCGGATTAGGCTTGAATCGCATTCTTCATTTGCGCCGCAATAACCTAAAGTCAGAACTCTTTAAGATCTGGATCCTAAAAAATTCGATCCTTGCGATACTTGGAGTAGGCGCAACCTTTGTTCTCAATGAGCAAAGAGGAAATCCACCCAACAGCAGCATCAAGGGCATCCCCATCGTGGTTCCAGTATTGCTAGCAATCCTGGTAGTTGGAACCTTTGTTCTCAACCGCACCGTATTTGGCCGCCAGTTATATGCGGTTGGTGGAAACGCGGAAGCAGCTCGTCGCGCAGGTATTAATGTTCGTCGAGTTCGCACCTTGGCATTTATGATCTGCTCTGGCCTCGCAGCAATTGCAGGAATGCTCTTTGCCTCGATTTCGAATTCGATTTCGCCAACCACTGGTGGCGGAACGACTTTGCTCTACGCCGTAGGCGCCGCTGTCATTGGCGGAACTTCACTCTTTGGTGGCAAGGGAAAATTGCGCGATGCAATCCTCGGCGGACTGGTGGTCGCCATCATCAACAACGGAATGGGTTTGCTGGGCTTTAGCTCTGGAACTCAGTACCTGGTTACTGGAGGCGTTCTTTTGATCTCGGCATCGGTTGATGCCATCTCTCGAAAAGGCGCAAACGTCTCAAACTAAACTAGTAGTAACAAAAAAGCGCCCCCTCGTGGGGCGCTTTTTTTGTTATCTTTTAACGACTTATTAAGCTTTGACACCCATCAGATGTTCAAGCGCCAATTGATCCAACTTTTCATATCCGTAGCCGCGCGCGCCTGCGAGTTCGATATCGAATGATTCATCTCCAAGATCGCGCCAGGTCTCACCTGCCCCCAGGGTAGGAACTTCAAGTTGGTCGATTCGAGATTCTTTCATTGCATCGATAACTCGAGGGTCGCTCCGAAAAGCCAATGCACGTTCTTTGAGTGCGAGGTAAGTGCGCATATTGGCCGTCGCCGATTCCCAAACTCCTGCATCATCTTCGGTACGAGCCGGCTTGTAGTCGAAGTGTTTTGGACCCTGGTAGTTGTACCGCTCCAAAAGATCGACCAAGAAAAACGCCGATTTTAAGTCGCCATGGCCGAAGACCAAATCTTGGTCAAATTTCGGTCCGTGTTGACCATTGAGATCGATATGGAAAAGCTTTCCTTGCCATAACGCTTGCGCAATTCCATGAACAAAATTCAACCCCGCCATTTGCTCGTGGCCTACTTCTGGATTGACGCCTACCATTTCCGGATTATCAAGCGTTTGAATAAAAGCAAGGGCGTGTCCAACAGTGGGTAGGAAGATATCTCCCCGTGGTTCATTTGGTTTAGGTTCGATCGCAAACTTAATGTCGTAACCCTTGTCTTTAACGTAGGACCCAAGGATGTTAAAACCCTCGCGATAGCGCTCTAAGGCAACATAAGCGTCTTTTGCGCCATCGGATTCTGCGCCTTCGCGCCCACCCCAACAGACATAAATGTGGGCTCCAAGCTCTGCCGCAAGATCGATGTTGCGCATAACTTTGGAGATTGCGAATCGGCGAATATCTCGATCATTAGAGGTCAGCGCGCCATCTTTAAAAATCGGATGTGTGAAGAGATTTGTGGTGGCCATTGGGACCTTCATCCCGGTCTCTTCTAGCGCCTTTTTAAAGCGATGAATATGCCCGTTGCGTGAGGCTTCATCGCTACCAAAGGGAATCAGGTCATCATCGTGAAAAGTCACGCCATAGGCACCGCGAGCCGCTAATTCATTTACCGATCGAACGGGATCTAATGGGGCTCGTGTGGCGTCGCCAAATGGATCTCGGGCCTGCCAACCGATGGTCCAAAGACCAAAAGTGAACTTATCCTCGGGGGTGGGTGTTAACGACATCTACTTACTCCTTCAGTCTCTCAGTCAGCGAATCGAGTTTGGCTCTAGGCCTAACCTACCCGTACCCTTACCGCTTATCTACCCTCCAGCGGGAGTGGTGAAATGGCAGACACGCAGGTCTTAGGAACCTGTGTCTTCGGACGTGCGGGTTCAAGTCCCGCC
>CAIYQS010000164.1 GCA_903928395.1 uncultured Actinomycetes bacterium
CAGCATGACTGGAATCTTGCGGCTTTCGAAATCCCTGATGAGGTCTGTGAGCAATAGTGGGTCACAGCGATGGAGATTTAAATCGGGGTCACCAAATCCAATATGGAATTGCATTGGCTTATTTATTTGGGCGGCCGAAAAAATTAAATGGCGTAATAAAATCGGATCACTGACTCGCGACTTTCCGCTCTGCGCGATTTCCTGAAACCACTTACCTGCGGCGACCTCAACTTCATAGGCAGAAGGTGGAGTAGCGTCAAAATCCAATCCAATCCGGTAGGCAACGATGGTCTTCAACCCGATTGCATTCTCTGATTCTGCTGATAACGTGGAAAAAAAGTTTGAGGCAAAACTCTCGGCAGTCACTCCAGATTGTGCTACCCACTCAGCAACGGTTTCGATCCTAATTATTTCATCAACTTTAGCTCCACTTAATTGAGCCATGCCTTCAACGCCATGAATATCAGCACCCTTGAGGCCAGTTTCAATAAAGTAGTGCCCGATGCCGGATGCTCGAAGCAATCGACGGTTTACTTCATCAGCACCTAACGCAAGCCGCCGATCAAAATATTCTTGGTCACTAACCGATGGCTCTAGGTCGAGTAATGGTGCAACCCAACGACGAGTAGCAAAACCTACTTGTGTGTTCATCGCTTCACGTAACGAACTGGGTGTCCTGTCGGATTCAGTAATCATCTGAGTGAATCCTTCAAGGGACGGATTCTCCCTAATTACTCCATGCACATGGTGATCGACAAGTGGCAGTTCGGCGAGAAAATCGGAAGCCGGACCTGTCGGCTCAACCTGCCAAGAATTAATATCCACTTAGGGAATTAGAGCGAACACGCGTGCGGGACTACCGGAGCCGCCAACGAGCGGAAGGACTCCCACTACGACCCACGCTCCGAGAGGTGGAATGAGTTTGAGATTTTGAAGATTTTCTAAATGCCACAATCCTGCTGGATGGGTGACCTGGGAATGGACTGGAAAATGGACGGCTTCTCCGGAATCAATTCCTAAAGTATCAATCCCCAGGCCAACGACTTTACGCGTGCTAACAAGGTATTGAGCAGCCTCAACCCCAAAGCCGGGGAAGCGCAAATCACCTGGCTGACCTGCGTAGGCAATTGCGTTGCCATTCTTTTCTTCCCAACCGGTGCGGAGAAATACGGCGGCTCCCGCTGGAATTGCTCCGTGCAAAGTTTCGAAAGCGAGTACTTCTTCCAAGGTCAGAACCGCATCCGCATCCTCCCCGATGCGATCAGAGATGTCGATGACAGCAATCGGACGCACCAAAGAGTCTGCAGGGATTTTATCGACGGTCTTACCGCCTTCGATAAAGTGGCACGGGGCATCAAAGTGAGTGCCGGAATGCTCAAAGAACGAAACCCGT
This sequence comes from uncultured Actinomycetes bacterium, assembly GCA_903928395.1. Classification (GTDB taxonomy): domain Bacteria; phylum Actinomycetota; class Actinomycetes; order Nanopelagicales; family Nanopelagicaceae; genus PALSA-747. Next base: position 1,394 of record CAIYQS010000164.1, read on the forward strand.
CTGGCGTAAAAACCGTCGTGCGCGACCGTGACCAGGGTTTCTGCTTCTGGAGCAGGAGCCCCTGGCCACATGACCACTTCTGAACTTAAAGGAATGGTCAGGTCTACAACTCGTGCGTTATTTAACATACCAACATCGTACTGACTTTAAAGTGCTTCAGA
>CAIYQS010000165.1 GCA_903928395.1 uncultured Actinomycetes bacterium
CATTGAAAAACCCCGCCACTGTTTGTGGCGGGGTTTTTTATTTTACGATTTATTCAGTACCGCAAGATTCGCTAAATTGCTGTCGCATTTTCTCGCTCACCCGTTCAAATATTCGCGCCAAATCTTCTTGGTCTTTAACCGTAAGGTGATCAATAAATCTTGCTCTGATACTGTCTACATGATCGGGCGCGGCTTTCACGATTGCCTTCCAACCCTTTTCGGTCATAATCGCAAATTGCCCGCGCTTATCCATTGTGCAGACCTCGCGGCGTACCCATCCTGCCTTCTCCATCACTTTCATTCGGTGCGAAAGTCGGGATTTGGAAATCATCGCACTCTGCGCCAATTCGCTCATACGAATTTGGCGATCAGGAGCTTCGCTCAAATGAACCAGAATCTCATAGTCGGACATGGATAATTCATGAGGAGCAAGATCTATTTCTAACGCATCCCAAAGTTGCCGTGAGGCGACAATGTATGAACGCCAGGCTTTCAATTCTTTGGTTGAAAGCCACTTCGGTTCAATCTTCTTGACAGGCATGGACAAATCTTACCTGTGAAAGGCATATTGTTGAAAGTAGAATCAATTTGCCTAGGCTTTCGCCTATTAGGCTTAGCTTATGACCTCTTCTAATAACCCTATTTCTGATAACTCTGTGAGTGGCATCTCCCTCGACCACTTTGATAATTCAGTCTCACCTCGTTCCGATTTCTTCCGCTACGTCAATGGTGGGTGGCTCAAGAATTTCGAGATTCCGGCTGATCGATCTGGATACGGGACGTTCACTCTCCTCCGCGAAAAGAGTGAAGCAGAGGTCCGTCAGATAATTGAAGAGTTAGCAACACAACCCGCCCTGACCGGTTCCAATGCGGCAAAAATCGGAGCGCTCTACCAATCCTTTATGGACGAAGAACGAATCGAATCTCTCGGAATCACTCCAATTCAAGCAGATATTGACCGAGCGCTGGCAATCTCAGACAAGTCGGCTCTACTTGCGACCATGGGCAGTTTTGAAGCTCGAGGTAATGGAGGACTTTTCTACATCGGAGTTGAAGTTGATGCTCACGACAACAATCGCTACGTGATGTACATGTCGCAGGGTGGAATTAGTCTTCCAGATGAGGCGTATTACCGCGAAGAGCAGTACGCACCTATTCGCGAAGAGTTTCTCTCTCATATAACAAGGATGTTGACTCTGGCTCGAGTCGAAAATCCGGCGGCACACGCAAAGCGGGTAATCGATCTTGAGACCAAAATTGCAAAAAATCACTTTGATCAGGTGAAAGATCGGGACATGAGTTTGGTGCTTAATCCTTACACCTTCACCGAACTCCAAGAATTGACCCCTGGATTTGATTGGCAACTCTGGATGAGGGCCGCGGTTGTACCAGATCGAGTTATGGCTAATTTGATTGTCCAGCAACCATCACATTTCGTTGGCATCACAGAACTTCTTAACAATTTTGACAGAGATAGTTGGAGTTCATGGCTTACCTGGCACCTGATATCTGGATCTTCCGCCTACCTGAGTCAAGCCTTTGTCGCGGAAAATTTCGATTTTTACGGTCGAACTCTCTCTGGAACTCCAGAACTGCGCGAGCGCTGGAAGCGGGGAGTCGCCCTTGTGGAGGGTTCACTAGGTGAAGCGATCGGGCAAGAATATGTTGCGCGTCATTTTCCGCCAGCTGCGAAGGAACGAATGATTCAACTCGTCCAGAACATAATCGCTGCCTATCGCCGAGATATTTCAAATCTCTCTTGGATGAGCGAGGAAACGAAAAAGCGCGCACTTGAAAAATTGAGTAAATTCACACCAAAAATTGGCTACCCCGACAAATGGCGCGATTATTCAAAATTAACGATAGTTCCCGACAATTTGATAGCTAATCTCGAAGCGGTCACAAAATTCAGTCAGGAGTACAACTTTTCCAAGATAGGGACCCCTATAGACCGCCAAGAATGGGGTATGACGCCTCAAACGGTCAACGCCTACTACCACCCGCTCTACAACGAAATTGTCTTCCCTGCGGCGATTTTGCAACCGCCATTCTTCAATTTGTTAGCAGATGACGCTATTAACTACGGTGGAATCGGAGCTGTTATTGGACACGAAATTGGTCACGGATTCGATGATCAAGGTTCTAAGTTTGATGGCGATGGAAATCTCAACAACTGGTGGAGTGATGAAGATAGAACCCGGTTTGAAGCTCTCACCAAGAGATTGATTGACCAGTACGACGTCTTGCATCCAACCGAAGCACCCGATGTCCATGTGAATGGCGCACTCACGATCGGAGAAAATATCGGTGATCTCGGAGGCGCTTGCGTGGCTCTAGAGGCCTACCAGATGTGGCTCCAGGGAAGAGAAGCGCCAGTGATCGACGGGTTTAGCGGCGTTCAACGATTCTTCATCGGTTATGCCCAGAATTGGAACGGGAAACTACGTCCCGAGGAGATTCGCCGCAGAATTGCTACCGACCCACACTCCCCCGAAGAATTTCGCGCTAATCAGATTCTTAAAAATATCACCGAGTTTTATGAAGCCTTCGACATCCAAGAAGGCGACCCACTCTGGATACCAGAATCGGAGCGAGTCCGAATCTGGTAATGACACGTCAAGACTGTTAAGCAAACTCTCTTAGAAGTGCCAAGTCCAAAAATTCCAGAACAAACTTGGTGATAGTGGAGCGGCCACAACCCCAGTGAGTTTTGAGTTGAATGCAGTCACTTGGGGATTTTGAAAAATACCCAAGAAGAAGGCGTTCTTTGCCACCGCTTGTTCTATTTGAATGCGAAGCGTCTCTACGGTTGCCGCTGGAAGAGTCCCGCCCTGCAGCGCTACGCACGCCTTTTCGATAGCTGGATCGTTTATACCGGTGTAATTCGAACCACCAGTTGCCTGGAATGTTCCACACACTTGGCCATCTTGCGGATTAGCAGTCTGATCAAAGATGAAGAAGTGGGCGTCATAACTTGAATCTGCCAACTTGCCACCCCATCCAGCGGTTGCTGGCGCAGTGACTTTGAAACCAACTGCGGCTTCGGCTGGGATGATTAAAGCAGCCTCAGATGCTCGCCTGGTATTTCCTGGGGGAGCCCCAAAGCAGGTTGATTGCAATCGGAGTATTTCCATTTCCGGCGGTTGGATACCACTTTTTCACCAATGCCAGCGCCGCGGCTGTGCGTGAAACTTGCGTACCAACATTGTAGGCACTCATCCCATTGAGACTGGTGACATGGGCATAAAGTGGATTATCGGGAAAATACACAACCGAGCCCAATACAACGGCGTTCGGATTAATTGGTTGTACCAGCTTGGCGACAATGTCAGCGCGCGGGTATGCGAGCAAGAATGCCTTGCGCAGATCCGCTGCCTTCTGGCCACCAGATTTTGCGAATGGACCGGAGTATGAAGCTCCACTGCTGCCCGCTAGGCGAAGTTCGATGTGTTCATACGCATACGAACTTGTGGTGGAGACAGTCACTGTTTTTATCGCTTTCAGTTGTGCAACGGCATCAGCCGTAGGTTGACCCTGATACACATCTGCATCTCCATTGGAAAGAGCTTGTGCAGAAGGCGAACCATCGGCAATTCCTTGCTTGATTACCATGGTAGTAATTCCAGAAAGAGCCGGACCCGAGTTATAGGTCGGATTAGCGGTCAATGTGATCTGGTTAGTGTCAACGGCGTTGATCAAATACGCACCATTGTTTACAAGCAGGAGTGGGTTTGTGGAGGCATCAATAGTTGTCCTGTCGTACCCAGTACTAAATACCGTGCCCATTGCCTTAAGCGCGGCGGAATTCTTTGAATTTACATCGGACAAGAATTTGGCGGAGGCAGCAAGATTTTCAGCCGCGGTCCCGACAGTCGTTTTGCCTGCAGCGAGCTCCTCTAGAGCATGAACTGGAAGACTGAGATTCGGTCCATTTAACTCAAAATCCGGAATAGAGGCGTTGTATTTGACCGTCATGCTGAGGAGGTCTGGGCTAATGGTTGGGATCCCAACTACATGTTGGTCATAGACCGCACCGTAGAGCCCTGAGTCGAAGGCTGGCGTCACGTTTGGATTGGTTGGATCCGGAAGTCCGGCGGACTTTGCATAAGCAGAACTAGAAATTACGTGGGAGAGCAATAGATCCACGGCGGTGATTGGTGTTCCATCTGACCAAACCCGTCCAGATGCAATTGTGTACACAACTTCAAAGTCGCCAGGTTTATTGACTGCAACCTTGACCGTGCCAAGAACCGTATTTTGGACGATATTCAATTTGTCGTCATAATGAAAAAGGCTCATTCCAGTCAGGTAAGCAACGTCGCCATTAATAACAATATTGTTTGCTGGAGTGACATTATTGATTGAAGTAAATGTATTGCTCTCAATCACCACGGCGGTACTTCGAGCAGCGCCTGTTCCCCCTGATTTGGTTGAGTGATTGGCCTTCACAGCGATAAATCCGATAAGCGCAATTGCAACCACAGCAACTACTGCTATTAGTGAGCGCGTCTTCGTGCGTGCTTCCATTTTGATCCCTTTAGTAGGTGATCCCTGGTCGAACCTTCTTTTGCCCAATGAGGAAAGCGCGCGCAAGGTCTATCGGAATCAATTTGTTAAAGGGTAGCCAGACCGCCTTACAATCAACTGAACATCAATTGCCAATCATCGCTCAATATCTTGCGAATGCAGCCTCACGGCCGCCATGCTTTTTAGTGTTGAGCAGCGAGTCTTGCTTCTCGACGGACTTTCTGAAGGGCTGGATCTGGGACTGGTACCGCACCAAGCAGGCGTTGCGTGTACGGATCTTTTGGATGCTTCAAAATTTCGTCACGGCTTCCAACCTCAACCAACTTTCCGTTCTGCATTACTGCAATTCGATGCGAGAGGATGTCTACTACACCCAAATCGTGGCTGATAAACAGGCAAGCGAATTTCAATTGTTCTTGCAACTCTTGTAAGAGTTCGAGGAAGCGCGCTTGAACAGATACATCAAGAGCTGACGTGGGTTCATCCGCGATCAAGATGTCCGGGGTAAGCGCTAAGGCGCGGGCGATTCCTACGCGTTGTCGCTGCCCGCCAGAAAGCTCGTGCGGATATCGATTGCGATAGCTCCGTGGTAACTCGACCTTGGCGAGTAAATCTTCGACCATCTTGTCTAACTCTTTATCCTTGGCAATCTTTGCTAAATAAAGTGGCTCACCTATGCTTTCGCCGATCGGCAAACGAGGGTTGAGCGAACTTGCCGGATCTTGGAAGACAATTCCGGTGTTGCGGCGGATGTGGCGGAGCTCCTTGTGGGAAGCACGGCTGATATCTTTCCCAACAACTTCCAACTGGCCAGCCTTAATTGGAATAAGTCCAATAGAGGCTCTTCCTACCGTAGTTTTACCCGAACCTGACTCGCCAACAAGGCCAACGATTTCGCCAGGGAATATTTCGAGAGAGAAGTCTTCAACGGCTACGAAAGCCGGGATCCGGCCATGTTTTGGGTACTCGATGGTGACGTTGGTTAATTTCAGTACAGGTTGTTTAGCGCTCTCACTTGGATCAAGCAAACGCATAGTGGTGCTACCAAGTTTAGGTACGGAGGCAAGCAGTTGTTGTGTGTACGGGTGAGTCGGTCGATTAAAGATTTGGTCGGCGGTTCCATATTCAACCGTATGTCCATTCTGCATCACCATGATCTCATCAGCCATATCGGCTACGACGCCCATGTCATGGGTAATGAGCAAAATTCCGGAATTAAGTCGGGTACGCAGCCCACGCATTAAATCCAAAATTTCGGCTTGAACTGTAACATCCAGCGCTGTCGTAGGTTCATCTGCAACAAGAAGCGCTGGATCGCAGGCGAGAGCCTGGGCGATCATGGCTCGTTGGCGCTGCCCGCCAGAGAGCTGATGGGGATACTTGTCTACCGAACGCTCAGGGTCAGGAATTTCAACCATGGTGATTAATTCAATCGCACGAGTTCGCGCTTCAGAAGGACCCATATCGAAGTGATTTCGAAGGGTTTCAATTATTTGAAAGCCGATCGTGTAAACCGGATTGAGCGCAGTCATGGGCTCTTGAAAAATGTATGCGACTTCTTTGCCGCGATATTTTTGCAACAACTGGGTAGGAGCGCCGAGAACCTCTTGATCTTTAACTTTTACGCTTCCAGTAACCCGAGCATTGGATGCTAATAAGCTCATAATTGCCATCGCAACTGTTGATTTACCCGAGCCAGATTCTCCGACAATCGCCACCGTCTGGCCTGCATCTACTTCGAAACTGATATCAACCGCTGCGGGGTACCAGACTCCATCAACCCAGAACTCAACGGTAAGGTCGGAAACCTTAAGAACAGGAGTAGACATTTATCGGACCGCCTTAACAGAGTCACAAGCTGGGTATGAAAGGATTGCGGAATGAGTAACGCTGACGTTTATCGCCCAAAATCCAATCTGATATTTGCTGGAATTGGCATTGTGCTGAGCGCGTTCTTTTTGTTGTCGAGTTTCTACCAGGGAGGTGCTGCTAGTGAAGCGACTAGCGCTTGCGCTGCAATATTCATTGTGATCTGTATATACATTTTCCTGATTCGCCCGAAAGTTACCTTTTTCGATGAAGGAATTGTTATCACCAATCCACTTGAAGAGGTAACCATAGGTTGGGCGGATGTCATCATGCTCGATTCCAAATGGGCGCTGGCCGTAAAAACCAAGGATTTCACGGTGAGCGCTTGGGCAGCTACGGCTCCAGGTCGCCACCACGCCAGAAATATTCATGTCGCCGAAATTAAAGGGTTGGATGTCGAACTTGGTGGCAGCATGCGCACAGCCGACTCCCCTCGTTCTGATAGCGGTGCTACGGCGTACAGAGCTCGAGTTCGACTCCAAAGATTCAAAAACACTAGTTCCAAAAATTCTTTGACTACCGCTAGAGAGCGAGATTTCAAACTTGGCCTCACGGCCTTGGTTTTTCTGATCGCTGCGATTGGAATTAATTTCCTGGGTCATTAGTCTCATCACTTCTTCACCGCTGGTTGACGTTCCGCAGCACGGTCTTTCCGAGAGATACGACGGCGTTGACGCGGGTCAAAAGCGTCACGAAGGCCATCTCCAATAAAGTTTACACAAAGTGCAATAATGATGATTAATAGTCCTGGATACCAGAACAGCCATGGTCTGGTGGTAAATGAGTCTTGATACTGACTAATAAGTAATCCGAGAGATACATCTGGTGCAACGACTCCAAAGCCAAGGTAGCTAAGAGCCGCCTCCAACAATATGGCCCCGGACATAACCAGAGTTATGTTGACGATTATTACGCCAATTGCATTTGGCAATATGTGCTTAAAAATAATTCTGCGATTGCTGGCACCGGCGACTCTTGCCGCATCGACAAACTCGCGCTCCCGCAACGTTAAAAATTCACCGCGGACTAACCGAGAAAGGCCGCCCCACGTGATCAACCCGAGGAAAAAGGCCAGAAAAAGCACGCCTTTGTTTCCAAAGTGAAAACCGATAACGGCACCGAGAACGATTGCAGGGATTGTTATAACGAAGTCATTGAAACGCATCAAGATTGCGTCAATCCAGCCGCGATAAAATCCAGCGATGGAACCAATAATGATCCCGACTATTCCTGCAACTAATCCAATGACTACCATTACTTCGATTGAACGTTCGGCTCCTCGCATAACCAACGAGAAGTAATCTCGACCCAGATCATCCTGACCAAACGGGTGGTCGCCAAGCCCAAAATTCTTTCCCGGTAGCAAATCAAGCGTTGGACAACCCGGTAGTTCTATGGAGCAACCATTTGTTCGTAGAGTTGGAATGTCGGTGATCTTGTACTTCCACCAACCGCCATATCCAATTCCAAAAATCTTAAAGCCCAGAGTGCTAAATACAAAGGCAATCAACGAGAAGAGAACAATCAGCGAGATCATCGCTCCGCGGTGGCGAATAAATCGCTTAAGGACGATCTGACCTTGACTTAAACCTTCGGTCTCCTTGTTGAAGATATCGGTGCTGTCCGCATCTGTCGAAACGCTCTTTTTGCGAGAGAAGATACTCATTATTTTTTACCTACCACTCTGATGCGAGGATCCAGTGCCGAATACGCGAGATCAGCTACCAAATTGGCGAGGATCGCCAAAGTGGAAGTTACAAGGACAACACCCATGAGTAAGTTCAGATCTTGAGTATTGATGGAGTTATTGAATAGAGTTCCCATGCCCCGCCAACCAAAGACGTGTTCAGTAATAATGGCTCCACCTATGATTCCCGCAACGTCAACAACGACAATAGTTGTAATTGGAATCATGGTGTTTCGAAAGGCATGTCGCACTACGACGGTGCGTTCCGAGAGGCCTTTGGCGCGAGCAGTACGAATGTAATCCTGATTTAAGACTTCCAGCATGGTACCTCTCGAATAACGGATATACCCGGCCATTGAAATAAGAATCAAAGCGATTGTAGGTAGAA
>CAIYQS010000166.1 GCA_903928395.1 uncultured Actinomycetes bacterium
CTCATTGTCTTGATATGCCTAAAAATCTCAACGATATGTCGCATTACTATTGGATATCTTCGATTTACTTTATTGTCCAACATATCAAAAGCTATTCGCTCAAGCTCTTGCGCAATTGCGTTTACAGGCGTTCCCTTTGACTTTTTTGTCGACAGAATGTCGGTTTTAGAAGAAAGCAACTCAGAAATCGACGAGGTAACTTGTAGTCTCACATAGATGTCCTCGTCTGTTGAAAGCTTTTCAAGGAGTTCTACAATTTTTTCCCCATACTCTTCAGAACTTGGAACTCCAAATTGACCCAATGCATAGGCGCACCAACCTCTCACCGTAGAGATGGAATCTGGATCATCCCAAGCATCGGGGATACTTTGATAAGCCACAAAATCCGCCGGATCATCAGGGGCTGGTTCTATGTAAGGATCCGAGTCATTGGAGAAGACGGTAATTAACTCCAGGGCCTTCTCAAAATAATTTGCCTTGCGGAGATTGATGGCAAACTCAACTAACATCTCCCGGGCATACAAATCCGTAAATTTCGATTCGATTAAGTCAATATCTCCATCCAAAGCCTGGAAAAGTACTGGATGCAAGAAGGACATGTAGGCTTTTTCAAGGAGTTCCGGATTCTCTGGATTTAAATTTAAGTAAGTGTGGCCAATTAATTGTTGAATGTTAGGTGTTACTTCATCATGCGAATCGAAAGCTTGTTCGAGAGCATCGATTCCTAAATTAATGTCTCGCTTAATTAAGTTGGAAATACAGATAGCAACATCTGGGATGTCGACATTAAAGGATCCCTGCCGAAACTCAGAGGATTCTAGATACGATTTCAATATTGCCAGGCTAGCTTCGTGGGCCTTTGAGCTCGTTTGACTAGACAATAGATGAAAAACTCCGCTTGAACTAAAAAATACTTTTGCAGAACTTCGTTGGCCAAATTCAGAATTTGCTGCCCACTTAGTGATTTCAGCCAAAGCAGCGACGTTGTTTGACTCGGCTAGTTGCAAGACCAATTGCTCAATATAAGGGTCGCTGGGAAATGGATTATGTTCTAAAACCGACTTGGCAACGAGCCACTTTTTAGATGCTGAAATGTCAGGGCGAACGATCAGTTCTTGAAAGATGTAATCTGATTTATACGGCAGGGAGTCTTGATTTTGCATTTGTTTGACTAGCAAACCGAGGGCTTCTTCAGAATGTAATCCACCATTGAACTCTTCGAGCACGATATGGAGTGCGCTCCTGACCAAGAAATCGGGCTTCTTTCTAGATGCCGTTTCCTCGCCACTTAATAGGCATTTTTCTACGATGAAGGACCAGGCCGTAATTGGATTGGATCCGTAATACCTAGAAAGACTTGGCTCTAGCAGAAACTTCACAAAATTTCGATCGGTCGTTGCTGATGAATCAATCGACTGAATCAAGTTTGAGCCAAGGTGTTCCTTGCCGTCAAACTCACCGGGATAATACTGAGAGTTGTCGAATTGAGTCACCAGTAAATCTATGATCCTCTGAAAATTTCTTTCGAAGTCTAGTTCGATGTAGCGAGATAAAAGTTCGTAAATCATTTGAGGAGTATGAAAAAATAGACCGCCTTGATCCACGGTTAAGTCAAAATTTGTGCTGATTATCCTCATAATTCGTTCAGTAGAAGTTGAGGAATCGAAGCAGGTGGTAGAAAGTTGCCACAAGATTTGTGCAAATGAATCCTTCTCTTGCGTGTACTCATTTCTTAGATCTACGGAAAGGTAGGCCCCACGTCTGCTTGACAGATACGTTTCGGTAAATTTAAGTACTTCGTTTGCCTGATCTGGAAAGGATTTCAGAATTTGGATCATGAGTTGAAGCGAAGTAGTTCTCAGGTTCGGATCAGAGACTACGTTCGTGAGACTTTCGACTTTCTTTTCTAGATTTCGCACGATCATCAGTGCGTTTTCTTGGCTGATTTCAAATCTTTCAATTTGATGAGTTGCTCGCGCAATTTCAAGGGTCGAAATCCCATTCACACTCTTCTCCATGTATTCATCCAAAGAGAGATCAAACTTGGGATACGAAATACTTTTCTTGCTTGTGAAATTAGTGATTAAGTTGAGCACGTTGATTCGAAGGAATGTGCTACCAACTTTGGATTTCTTTATGAGTTCATCAATTATTACCGTTCTTAGAAAGATTTCGATATCAAAGTCTGATACCCGATGTCCAAGCCGGGTGGGCAAAAAAGCTTGAATCGCCTCATCGCATTGCGCTTCGCTCACCTCAAGGAAATCCGTCCATCTCAATATTTCGTCCAGGGGAGCGGCGAATTTGGAATAGGACGTTCGATGGAAAGTCTTCCCCCACCAGTTGATTGGAAGCCAAGCGTTCGCTTTTAAGTCTGCAATTACGCCATTTTGAATTCCCCGACAGATGATCAATATTGATTCATCTGGGTTTAGCGAGTTAGCGGAGTTGGTAGCTTTTCGGAGCATGGAAGAGATGATTGGCACGCTAATCGGTCTAGCAAAATTGGGAGTCAGACAAATTATTCGTTTCCCGGAGTGAAAATTTAAGGTGAACCTTTCCCACTTCCGGTCTTCGAGGGTGAGTGACTTGAAATCAGGGTCACCTAATTTTGAGAGCAGGAGGTAGATACCGCTTTTTTTGTTGGTAGGTGATTCCGCGGATGGGGTTCAAGCTCCGAGAATCCATTTAAACTCTACCTATTTCTTTGCTTAGATTGCTAACCCTCCCGAAAGCGTAGTTTAGGCTGATTCTTCGGGTCTACAAAGAGTGGTGGATTCGGTGGTTAAGTTGCTCATAATCTCGCTAAAAGTGCGTTTTGAGAGGCTCAAACCCCTGGCGAGGTGAATTAGTCCAGAATTGTTAACGCCTGCATCGGGCAAACAATTGCTGCTTCTTCCGCGACGCCTCTAAATTCCTCGGCTGCTTCAAAGTTGACCTTATTACCCGAGCTGTTGGATCGTAGGGATTGTTTCCCATTTTCATCTAACGCAAAGAGATTTGGGGCAGTTTGCACGCACTCGCCGAAATCCTTGCAACTCAACAAATCAATCTCAATTTTCATGATTGAGTCTCACTTTAAGCGTTCCTAGATGTCGAAAACTTATGATCGGCAGCCAATCGGGTTCAGGTGAAATCATTTCCGCTTTGGGAAATTTCTTAAAAAACTCACTGATCGCCATTTGCGCCTCGACTCGAGCCAGGGGTGCTCCAAGACAGAAGTGTGCAGCTCTGCCGAAAGCTATATGGCGATTTGGCTCGCGAGTTATATCGAATCGATCGGCATCTGGGAATATCTTCTCGTCTCGGTTCGCTGCACCCGCAATCAGGCCGACGTAGTCTCCTGCTTTTAATTGTTTGCCGTGCCACTCAAAGTCTTCTCGCACTAAACGGGCGACTATTTGAATAGGGCTCTCATACCGAAGAAACTCTTCAACAGCGCTTCCAATTAATTCGGGCTGGGCTATTAATGCTTTTTTCTCCTCGGGATGGGTGAATAGCAACATCATTCCGTTGGCAATCAAATTGAGGGTAGTGCCAAACCCGGCTAAGAAAACAAAGGTCAATAGAGAGACCATCTCTTGGTGACTTAATAATCCGTCAGCTGAAAGTTGCCCCAACCTAGTTATCAAGTCATCTTTCGGCTCCGCTAGTCGCTGTTCGACCATGCCATCGAAGAAGGCCTCCATTTTGACGAGCGCCTCGGCGGCCGCCGGGGCCACTTCATTAAGGATTGGCCCCACATTTCCGGGATAGACGCCAATTGCATCTGCCAGGGCTTTGAACTCCTCTTCTCGACCACTTTCGATTCCCAAGAGATCGCAAATGATTTTTAGGGGAAGGGGATATGCAAAGTCAGTAATCAGATCGATCTCATCATGCGATTGGGCCTTGGCCAAGATTTCCTGAACCTGTTGTTGAATGACCGGCTTCATGCGAATCGCAAGCCTGCCTGAGATAAATTCCTTTAAGTACCCTCGGGACTGCGTGTGAACGGGTGGATCCTCAAAACCCAACCAGTGAGAAAGATGTTCGTTAAGCGCTTTGAATTTGATTCGGTTTTCTGGGGTGAGTGACCTTTCATAACCCAATATCCGATCATTTTGGAGTCTGGGATCGCTCAAGCCTTCTTCGACGTCTGTAAACCCATGGATAAGCCACATCCCTAAGTTCTCACTCCAAAATGGTTCCTCTCGCAATCTGAGGGTTTCATAGAGTGGATAAGGATCGAAAAGCTCACCTTTGGCGTAGGTATCCAGCGCGGAATCCAAGTCAAAATCAACGGCCATGGGTGGATGGTACTCAGCGAGTCGTATTTTGAAAACAGTTTACAA
>CAIYQS010000167.1 GCA_903928395.1 uncultured Actinomycetes bacterium
CGCGCACCGTGTAGTGTCCAAGAGTTTGTAATTCTAGGAAGGCGCCGAGCGCCAAAGTATCACTTGCGCAGATCACAGCCTCTAGATCGGGGTTTCTGCGGAAAAGTTCAAGGAGGCATTTTCTTCCGCTGGCGATTGACTCCTCGCCAAAGACAGAGAGTTGTTTTATTGGCGCTCGGTTGGCAAGTTTGGAGAGGCTCTGTTTCCACCCTAGAAAGCGATCGTCGCCCGTGCTCAATGGTTTGGACTTATCAAAGGGGAGAGGTTTCCAGCCAATGAAACCGATCTTTCGAGAGCCTTGCTCCCAAAACATTCTGGTTGCTAGTTCAGTCCCCTTAGATCCATCAACATCCACCCAAGGATGCTTTGTGGAGTACATATCTTCAGAGCCCCATGGTCTACCAAAGGTGAGATAGGGGATTCGGTTGGAATAAAGAAATTTAATCCTGGGATCGCCAACTGCGGTGGAGGTAAGGATCAAGCCATCCATCTCATTTGAGTCGATATAACTCTTCACCATTTCGATCTCTTCTTCAAGAGTGGACGCCGCATATGTAACAACTTTGATCTGGCGATTATGTGCAGCCTTGACTATGTTATATGCAAATTCATCTTGAATGTAACCAGGCAGGAATCCCTGTTGTAAGTTCTCTACCGCTGCACTTGAATCAATTCTGATCGCAACGGTTGAAGACTTGTTGGTACGCAACCGGCGAGCAGATAAATTGGGTGAGTATTTAAGTTTCTTGATCGCGGCCAAGACCTTCTCTTGCGTCTCTGGTTTTACCTTTTCGGGGGAGTTCAGGACATTGGAGACAGTTTGTAGAGAAACCTGGGCAGCCGCAGCCACCTCCCGAATCGAAATCTTGGAATTAGTCGACGCCACTGGATTTAACTAGATTGATCCGAATAGTTCTCCACGAGCCAAGCATAAGCGCCAATCGTCCAGCCTTGAATTAATTGAGGGGGTTGAATTATTCGATTGGAGCGCAGCGAGTTAGGTTCACCTGGTGCCTCCACATCAACAATGAAGTGAGAGATCAGTGGGCCCTCGGGGTAATCCCCTCGAAAATATTCAGGATACCCACCTATGGCTTCGATCGCGTGCTTAATCCGCAAGGAGATCGCTGCCGCTTCTGCGCTATATCCGAATTTCTTTAATCCGCGTGCGGCAAATACTCCATCCATTGGCCAAGCGGTGCCAGTGTGATATCCACCAGCACGATATTTTGGATGCTCTGTGGAGAGTGTGCGTAGCCCAGTCTCGCCAAGAAGACCGGGACCAGTAACGGCACGTGCAATTTCATCTCTGTAAATCTTAAACTTTTCATCCCGGAATATTTCTGAGTCCAGCAGACGTCCCTGGTTGCTCGCTTGCGAATCGATCGGCTCTTGTAGTCCTTGGGAATTTCTATCCGTGCCGATAGCAAAGTGATTTCCAACCCACATATATGAAATAAGTTTCTCTTGGAGAGAAGCACAGATTAAATTTATTTCTTCCTCGCTAGCTGGCCACTCCAATTCTGGGGTCAACTTTGCCAGGGCAATGCAGGATTGCAGTGCATCGTAGGTTTCTCCGACTGTCTCAATAGAAGCGGTTGAGGTATTTGAGGCAATTCGGCCATCTGCGTGTAGGTAACTGTCGCCAGAGTCCTTCCAGACCTGATTTGTTATTCCCTTTGGATTGCTCCGGTTGGACTCTATGAGTCCAGAGGGAGTTTGTAACCGGAAGAGAATCCATTTGAGAGCAGCTACCGCGCGGCTCTTTAAAGTCTGACCCGCAACTTCAAGATCAAGAACCGAAGGATCATTGCTCGCCAGCTCTCCCAATGTTTTTAACCAGATGAGTGTCGTGTCAACGGCTCCGTAGTACGGAAACTTCCAATTAGCCTCTTCTGCGATTTTAAGCGCCACAGGATCATCGACCTCGCGGACTTCATGAGCCATGCGTCCTGGCTCTTCCTCACTCAAACGATCAATTTTCTCGCCCTGAACGGATGCGAGTGCTTTAACTACTTCTAGTTGCAGCTCGGGACGTTTAAACCTGAGGAGATCTGCCACCAAGAGTGAATCGCGGCCAAAGAGACACTCAAACAGGTTCTGCCCCGGAAGGGATTTATGTCGCGCGATCGTTACTGAGGCGAAGGGAATGTTGTATCCTCCCTGACTTCCAACGATCATTTCTATGGCCTGATCTAGATCAGGCCGCTCTCGGGGATCAAAAATCGGGTCATCATCCTCGAGCACGCGCTCCTCGTTAATAATTACTTCTCCGGGAAGCAACCTGTACTCCTTCATGATTGCACTCTCCTTGTACTACCGATTATTAATAATTGGGCAAATGGAAGACCGAAGAATACATAAGGGAAGATGGTCAACCATCCCAGTGAAATTACAAGAAGTGCGAAGAGTATTGCTTTTTTAGGCGTGCGCTTAGCTAGAGCAATTGCCTCTGCCGGCGTGATGCCTTTCATCGTGGCCCAGATCGCTATTGGCACTGAGAGGAAGGCTAAGAGCAGGTATGCGACACAGAAATTTGAGACAAGAACGAGTTTTGTCGATTGTGGAGCGTGCGCATAGTAGAGAACATTGTGGAGGCAGATTAGGAAGAAGATATCGACTCCGAGGTAGGTAAAGAGCAATTTTTGGCCCAACCTTGGCAGGGCCGACTTATTGAGTTTGGCGGCCGAGTAAATACTCGTGAGATTAAGAACGAGCAACGCCGGGATTTTTGCCACAAAAGGCGGATAGTTCATGACTAGGAAGAGGCTGATTGCCCAGAGCGAGGCGACGGGGAAGAGTTTGAAGTTCTGACTCCAAACCTCACTCAGTGCAAAGCGCAAGGTGCTCTGCTCCTGCTTAGCTACAGTCGTCGTCATCCCTTGACCGCTGTTCCAAGTTGCATGTTAATAATAAATTTTTGGGCAGCGAGATAGATCAGCAAAATAGGGAGCGTGGAGAGAACCACAAGCGCCATCATCGGCGGCCAGTCAGTTTGGAACTGCCCCTGGAATTGCAGAATTCCAAAGGGGAGAGTCCAATGGTTCGGTGCCTGCAAGATAATCGATGGCCAGAAGAGGTCATTCCATGTTCCCTGAAAAGTTAAGATCGAGACGGTTGCAACTATTGGCATGGCATTTGGAAGCATGATCCGCGTAAAAATCTGCAATGGGCCAGCCCCGTCAATTCGAGCGGCATCCTCTAAATCTTTCGGGATATTTAGGAAATACTGTCTAAATAGGAAGATATCTAAAGCTCCAACTGCTTTGAGGAGAAAGATCGCCAAATAATTTGAAGGGTGCCCGCTGATGAGACCCATCTTTACAAAGAGGATATACACCGGAACTACTCGGAGCTGATCGGGAATCATCATCGTTGCCAGGACCATGTAAAAGAGAATGTCTCTTCCAGGGAAGCGGAGTCGGGCAAATGCATATCCAGCAGTTGATCCAAGGACTAGATGCAAGATCACGACCGTTACGGCAATAAAGAGGGAGTTAAAGAAGAGCGAGTAAAGGGTCGGAGTTATCTTGGTTGCGATGTGCACATATGCAGCGGTATTGAGGTGTTGCGGCAAGAGGTGATTTAGATACACCTCGCTCTCGGTCTTAAATGAAGTGCTGATCGACCAGAAGAAAGGAATAAATGAGACGAAGGAGTAAGTTACAAGAGCTCCAAGGAGCAGAAATTTGCCAATCTTGATTTTCAATTGTCCCCCTTCCAAGCCCTCGAGCCGAAGAGGAAGCGTTGCGCCAGCGTCAAACTAAATATGATGACAAAGAGTTCAAGACCGATCGCCGCACCATATCCAAATTTAAATTGCCTAAAGCATGCGTTATAGATGTAGAGGACCATAGTCATTAGCGAATAATTAGGGCTGCCATCGGCTCCACCCGCCAAGATGGCTTGATCATAAAGTTGCAACGCGCCAATCATTCCAGTCGTGACAACGAAGAAATGAGCAGGCTTAAGAAGTGGCATTGTGATGTAACGCAAGATCTGCCAGCGATTTGCCCCATCTGTCTTCGCTACTTCCTCATAAGAGCCATCAATGCCCTGCAGATTGGCTAAGTAAAAGAGCATCATGGTGCCACTCGTGGTCCAAGCATTGAGAACTATTACGGAGTAGAGCGCAGTCCTAGAGTCAGAAAGCCACTGACCTTGATTAAAGAGATTTGAAATATTGACGCCAAAGAAGTGCAGAATCTTGTTGAACAACCCTGCAGGCGTCATAAGCAAAATGAAGAGCGTTGTTATTGCAGCGCTACTCGCCATTGATGGGAAATAGAAGGTGGCACGGAAGAAATTGCTGCCTTTGATCTTGCTATTCACGAGGAGCGCCAACACCAGCCCTAAGGCGCTCTGTAAGGGAACCACCAACGCGGCATAGACCAAAGAGTTACGTATTGCACGAAGAAATACTGGGTCACGGATAGAGTGAGTGAAATTCGACCACCCTAGGTATTGACGAGCTCCGAGTAGCCCCCAGTCATAACGTGAGATATAAATTGCGTAGAGCAAAATTCCGAGGCTTAAAACTGCGAAGAGCGACATGGGGGCTGCGATGAAACTCCACCCCGTCACATATTCTTTTATATTGCGGGCATGGCGAGAGCGAACTCTGACTGCACTTGCTTCAGCGAGGTCGGTTGCCATTGAGGTATTTTCTACTTTTCTCTTAGATCCGCAAAAGGTCTATCTAATGGGGAAAGGGTTGATAACTCGATAACTACTCGGTTCCAAATTATCAACCCTTTTCCTTTATCGCATTCTTATGCGTTCATTTGCGCAAACGCATAACTCGGTCAACGTTCTAGAGGGATCAGTTCGTTGTCCAAGCGGCCTGTCCCGCAGCCAGAATTGATTTAACTGCCGAAGCAACCACAAACTTCTTGTTCTGGATTTGAGCCTTCGCTGCATTGTTAAATGCGGTGACGACGTTATTCATGGCAGGGAACGAAGGAGTTGTCTTGGTTGTCTTAAGCACGGCTACTTGACCATTAACGGCATATCCAAATGGTGTAGAGACATCTGTACGAGATGGAATTGCTACGCCATATGAAGTCCAAACGGTCATTCCACGAGCCTCGGTCATATATTGAATAAATGTCCAGGCTGCAGCTTGATTAGTTGAACTCTTTGCCATCGCCCAAGCGGCGGTGAAGGCCAACGACCCTGCTTGCTTAGCCGTAGGAAGTGGACCCTTAACCATCGCTGTGTAGATGGCTGGATTCTGGCTCTGGACTGATGGATCTAGCCAAGCGCCTTCCATTGTGTAGGCACACTTGCCATTGCCAAATGCGGAACCGGCCCAGCCTTCAGAGAGTTGAGCAGGTGTCTTAAAGACACCAGTCTTGTAGTTGTTCATGACCCAGGTCATGGCTGCTACAGAGCCCGCTGATTGCAGAAGGGATTTGGTATTGGTTGCGTCAGAAATTCCACCACCGAAGGCGACCATCCAAGCGCCGAGACGATTGAGATCGGCATCTACGCACATCGGAAGGATCTTCTTAGCCATTAGGAGCTTTGCCTGTGCATCAAACTGCGCGACTGTTGTTGGCAATGCCTTAATTCCAGCCTTCTTCATCAAGATTGAGTTGCCTTCAAGAACCAATGGATTGGCATCTTTTGGTAGCCCAATGATCTGACCGCCCTGTTTGTAAGGGGTCAAGTAGCTTGGGTTGAATGCCGAAAGACTGAATTTAGAAGCAGTGATAAATGGAGTTAAGTCTGCTAGGACTCCTTGTTGCTGCCAGAGTTGAGAGTCACTTGAATTTAGGTAGAAAGCATCAGGTGCGGTATTTGATGCAAACTTTGCCGCCATGTCGGTCTCGTAGTTACCAGTGTCAACGACAAGGTTGACAGCGATTCCTGGGTTCCGGGCTTCGAATGTTGCGATAGTGTCATTGAG
>CAIYQS010000168.1 GCA_903928395.1 uncultured Actinomycetes bacterium
AGTAATTACGTTTGAGGAAGAATCTAACTGGAGCCCCCCGTCAGGATTGAACTGACGACCTTCCGCTTACAAGGCGGATGCTCTACCACTGAGCTAGGGAGGCGGACCGCCTAAAAGCGGCTCTTCAACTGCTTGAAGTAAGGCGCAATTATGACACGGCTAAAAGGCATAAGCGAACTCGCACCGTTCGGGGTAGGTTTCGCAGGTGCGCCTCGGAGTCTTAGATGTTGGATCGAACACAATTCACCTGCAAGTTGTGGATACCCACCCAGGTGCTAGACCCAACCCAACTTTTAACTACAAAGAGGAGTTGAGACTCACCGAATTTCTCAACGATAAAAATGAGATAAATGATCAGGGTATTGATCTCCTCCGCAAATCCATCGGAAACGCCGTTTTACAAGCACGAACCGTTCAAGTCAAAGAGTTTCTTCCTTTTGCTACTTCGGCGCTTCGTGAAGCAGCAAATGGTGAAAAAATAATTGCCAACATCAATAAGGAATTTAACATTGATCTTCAAGTGCTGGGCGGTGATGAAGAAGCCAAGTTAACTTTTCTCGCCGCCCGGCGATGGTTCGGTTGGTCCAGTGGGCGTTTGCTTGTTATTGATATCGGCGGCGGATCCTTGGAAATTGCTGTTGGAATCGATGAGTCACCTGAAGTAGCTACTTCGCTTCCACTTGGGGCTTCGCGATTAACTCAAAAATTTCTTAGTGGTAATCCGTATTCGCAAAAAGGAATCGGTGCGATGCGTGAACATATCGAATCGCAACTCGAGGCAGTTCTTCCAGCATTGGTTAAGCACCAAGAATCAGATCGGTCGATTGCAACTAGCAAGACGCTTCGAACTCTGGCTCGGCTGAGCGGTGATTGGTTTGACACTAATGGAAAGACAATTAGGTTTGAGGTAATCCGAAAAATTGCGACTCGCCTTGCGGACATGACTCATGAAGAGCGAACTAAACTACCTGGCGTTTCATCTAACCGGGCAAAGCAGATCGTCGCGGGCGCTTTTGTTACAGAAAGCGTGATGCGAAATCTTGATTTGAGAGAACTCGAAATCTGCCCTTGGGCGCTTCGAGAGGGAATTGTGCTGAAATATGTGGATTGGATGGAAAAGGTTTAAACGCTTTAAACGGTTGGCGCCGCCAAGCGATCGATTTGTAGCACCTCTTTTTTATTATGAAAGAGCACCCAGGCTTCACCCGGAAGCAACTTATTATCTGGGTAATCAAAATCGATTTTCTTAGTTAATTTTTCCATCATCCGAGGTAAAACAGGGTTGTGGCTGCAAAGGATGATCTGCTTATTCTTTTTGATTAATTCCTTAGCGTAATCAATCGCCTTATCTTTGCTCTTTCGAAAGGTATATTCGCTCACGGCATTGGTGATTGCTGGCGTTATCTGCAAGGACTTTGCCATTTGTGCCACCGTGTCCAAACATCGGACGGCGTCAGAGGTATGGATTTCATTGAGTCCAAAAACCTGATAGAGAGATAACATCCGTTTTGCTTGGAGCTGACCCACCAGTTGCAATGGGCGATCTTCATCTTCTCCTTGCCACTCTGCGCGCTCCAGTGCTTTCGCGTGACGCAGCATGATTAAAGCGGACGAGTCATATGGGATGGATTTGAACCGTTCTAATACCTGCCGATCACTATCGCGAGTAGCCTGAACAAGAGCGGCATCAAGGGTAAGCCACACTATTTGGTCGACCTCCTCGTTAGCGTGAAACGCAGAACTATCCTCCACCAAAGACGCGCTCCAATATTCGACGTGTTTAAGTCCATCGATGGTCTGATATTCAACAGCACCGATATACGGACCAAGTTTGATGCTGAGCCCTGTTTCTTCCAAGAGTTCGCGGTAAGCACACGAAATGAGGGCTTCACCCTCTTCAACCTTGCCCTTAGGGATCGACCAATCATCGTATCGGGGGCGGTGAACGAGCAGAACTTCGATTACACCGTCTATATTTCTACGCCAGATAACTCCTCCGGCGGCAATAATGGCTGTGTTCACTCGCGAGTCCGATACCAAGCAATAGCAGAGGCGTGGAAATCCTTCAGTCTTTCGCCGGCTTCATTTGTCTTCACTTCTACCCACTTACCGCCAGACTCCAATTCCCAACGAACAAATTCATTAGACATATATGAGTCCAAAGCTCCGATGAGAAATCGTTTGTGGTCCCCTTGCGTAATTTGAACCAAACTTTCTACTCGGCGATCTAAATTGCGATGCATCAAATCCGCGCTTCCTATGTAAATTTCGTCTGCCCCACCATTAGCGAAATGAAAAATTCGGGAATGCTCCAAAAATCGCCCTAGTATTGAACGTGCACGAATATTTTCGGATACACCTGGAACTCCAGGGCGTATCGCACATATTCCCCGAACGATCAGGTCGATAGATACTCCAGCCATCGAGGCCTTATAAAGCGCTTCAACGAATTCTTCATCAAGGATTGAGTTGAGTTTCATTCGGATAAATGTCGGCTTACCGGCTTTATGGTTAGTGACTTCCCTATCAATCCGCTCGAGTAAACCTGAGCGCATAGTTCGCGGTGCAACGAGCAAGCGAGTAAAGGCGGTCTGTGGGGCAAACCCCGAAAGTTGATTAAAGAGCTTGTTGACGTCTTCGCCTAAGACGGGATCCGACGAGAAGAGACCAAAATCCTCGTAGGTGCGCGCGGTTTTTGGATTGTAATTTCCGGTCCCAATGTGAACATAGCGGCGAATGCCATTGGTCTCTTGTCGCACAACTAAAGAGAGTTTGGCATGAGTTTTAAATCCAATGAGCCCATAAACTACATGGACTCCAGCGTCTTCAAGTTTGCGTGCCCAGCGCACATTGGCGAGTTCGTCGAATCGAGCCCGAATTTCAATAACCGCGAGAACCTGTTTTCCTGCCTCAGCCGCTTCAATTAGCGACTGAACAACGGGTGAATCGCCGGAAGTGCGATAAAGCGTTTGTTTTATCGCCAACACTTGCGGATCCGCAGCCGCAGATTCCAGAAAGCGAACCACGCTAGATGTAAAGGATTCGTAAGGATGGTGAACCAGTATTTCCCGCCGGCGAATGGCATCAAAGAATGAGTCTGGAACATCTGGATCAACTTCTCTGAGATCTTGCGCAACTTGATTCCTAAAAGGCTCAAAACGAAGCTCGGGAAGATCGATATCAGCTATCTGGTGCAAACCGGTTAAATCAAGTGGTTCTTTATAACGACTTACATCTTCTGCTTTGACATTTAGTTCATCCATCAAAGTAACGAGAAGTTCGGGCGCAATATCGCGGTCCACCTCAAGTCTGACTGGAGGTCCAAACTTACGACGCAATAACTCTTGTTCCATTGAGGCTAATAAGTCTTCGGAATCTTCTTCCTCAAGTTCTAAATCCGCATTACGAGTCAATCGAAATGTGTAGTGATCTTTTATTTCCATTCCTTGAAAAAGTTCGTGCAGATTGGCAATAATGACTTCTTCGAGTGGAACAAAGCGCCGAACTCCAACTTTTCCGGTCTCGACAAAGCGTGGGAGGTTTGATGGAACCTTCACTCGAGCAAATAAATCTTCTTCGCTATCTGGCTTCGTAACGACGACAGCTAGGTTAAGTGATAGCCCCGAAATATATGGAAAGGGGTGGGAAGGATCCACGGCAAGTGGAGTGAGCACCGGAAAAATTTTGGTGTGGAAAACTTTGTTGACTGCGTTTCGCTCGTCCTCATCTAGCGAACTCCAGGCGGCTAACTCAATTCCGTACTTTCGAAGATGCGGCAAAATAACATCATGAAAAGAAATTGATTGCCGTTGTAAGAGTTCGTTGGTTTTAAGCGCAATCTCGCTCATAAGTTGAGTTGGGGAGTAACCGGCGGTATTGGCTTTCGTCGAACCAGACTCAATTTTGCGCTTGAGAGTTGCAACGCGAATCATGTAGAAGTCATCTAAGTTAGAGGAAAATATTGCGAGAAAACGACAACGCTCAAGAAGTGGAATCTCGGTATCCTCGGCAAGTTCCAACACGCGTTCATTAAATGCCAGCCATGAGAGTTCGCGATCGATCAGACGACCGCGGGGATCCTCAATTATTCGGTGGGACATGTTTCTAGTTTGCCGTATTCAGGTGAACGCAGGGTTACTAGATGGTTGCCGCAGCGCGATTAGCCGCTATCTGATGGAGGACAATTGCAGTCGCGACGCTGGCATTAAGGGATTCGACATCAGATTGCATGGGAATCGACAGAATTAGGTCACACGTTTCGCGCACTAGTCGGGACAATCCCTTGCCCTCGCTGCCGACTATGACATAAATCGACTCCAAAGCTAACGAAAACTTGGGCAGCGATTCATCTCCTTCGGCATCCAATCCAACGACAAAATAGCCAGCCTTTTTGGCATCCTCAAGCGAGCGCACCAGATTAGTAACCTGTGAAATAGGAAGTCTGGCCGCCGCACCTGCAGATGCCTTCCATGCTGATCCCGTCATGGCAGCAGTGCGACGCTCCGGGATGACAACACCATTGGCGCCGAATGCCGCTGCGCTTCGGACGATCGCGCCTAAATTATGTGGATCTGTCACGCCATCGAGTCCGATCAATAATCCAGGTTTGTTCGCTTTCTTTAACAACTCTTCAAAGTTTGCGTACTGAAAAGGCTTGATGACCAACGCAATCCCTTGATGCATTGTGGTTCCAGTTAGGCCATCGAGGACCCCGCGCGAAACTTCTTTAATTAACAGGTTTTGGTTCTTGGCAAGACGCATGGCTTCCTGCATTCGCTCATCAATCTCCACGCGCTCGGCAACAAGCAACTCTTTTGCTGGAATCTTTGCTCGCAGCGCTTCTACAACTGGGTTGCGCCCTGCGACCGCGTCTGACGAGGGGCGGGTTTCACGTCGCCCTTCTGGTCGTCGGGTTTGTTCGCGCTTGGGCGCTGCCGCGCTTTCGCGACGTTTTTTTCCTGGACGCATTAGCCGATACTCCATCTGGTGCCCTGTGCGGTATCTTCGATAACCACACCTAGCGCCGCTATTTGATCACGGATCGCATCTGCCGCTGCAAAATCCTTTCGTACCCGAGCCGCTGCTCGCTGCTCTAAAGCGAGTGATACCAAACCATCCAATACCTTGGCATCAGCGTTCTCGTCGTTTGAAAAAATCGTGTCGAAAGGATCGCAACCTAAAATTGCCAGTGCCCCTCGAATTTCAGAAGCAGCGGTTTTGACTCCCACCATGTCACCCGCAGCCAATGCATTATTTCCGTTTCGCATAATTTCGGCAATTACTGCGAGCGCGGTTGGCACTGCGAGATCTTCGTTCATCGCTTCCGCAAAACCTTCATGAATAACACCGTCGGGTGTTACCTCAAGCACATCAGTTGCGCGTTTCAGAAAACCTTCGATCCTGCAGAAATTAGTCGCTGCCTCTTGTAGCGCATTAAATGAGAATTCAAGCATCGAGCGATAGTGGGCACTTCCTAAATACCAGCGGAGTTCTATTCCGCGGACCTGCTTCAAAATTTCGGGGACCTGGAGCGAATTTCCTAGGGATTTTGACATCTTTTCCCCAGACGCGGTGACCCAGGCATTATGCATCCAAATATTTGCAAATCCCCAACCCGCAGATTGCGACTGAGCAATTTCATTTTCGTGATGCGGAAAAATCAAATCCAAACCGCCCCCATGAATGTCAAAACTTTCACCTAGGTAGGCGTGAGCCATCGCGGAACACTCAAGATGCCACCCTGGACGACCGGCGCCCCATGGAGTTGGCCATGACGGATCACCGGGCTTAGCAGCTTTCCATAGTGCGAAATCTCGAGGATCTTTTTTATACGTTAAATCGGCATCCTCAGCTGATTGCAGATCATCCAATTTTTGGTTAGACAAAGTGAGATAGGACTTAAGGTGACGAACATCTAGGTAAACGTCACCATTACCTGGTGCATAAGCGCTTCCGTTATGAATGAGAAGTTGCATCAATTCAATCATCTGCGTGATGTGACCAGTTGCTCTGGGTTCGTAGGTGGGTGGCAACACGTTGAGCGCACGGTAAGCCTCTGTAAATGCCCGTTCATATTTTTGAGCTACTGCCCACCATGGAATATTTTCGTGAGCTGCCTTATGTAAAATCTTGTCATCGATATCCGTCACATTGCGAATGAAGGTGACGTCATACCTCGATGCCGTTAGCCAGCGACGTAAAATATCAAAATTTACTCCGCTTCGAACGTGACCAATATGTGGTGGGGCTTGAACGGTCGCACCGCAGAGATAAATTCCTACTTTTCCGGGTTGCAAAGGTATGAACTCAGAGACGGCACGTGTTGCCGTGTTATATAACTTGAGCTGCGCTGACATTTGAGAATTCTACCTTGCGCTTTGAAACAAGAGCGCGGTTGCAATTGCTGCCAGCCCCCGCCCTTCACCAGTAAAGCCCAAGCCATCTGTCGTTGTTGCACTAACGGATACGCTCGCTCCACCGAGTGATTTAGATAAAGCGGTAATAATTTCGGCTCGGCGTGGGCTAATTTTGGGGCGATTGCCAACAATTTGGACGGCAACATTTCCGATGGAATATCCAGCAGCGCTCACCTTTTGCAAGCACTCAGCCAAGAGTTGCGAACCACTTGCGCCAGCATAAGCGGGATCGCTGATCCCGAAATTTGAGCCCAAATCACCTATTGCAGCGGCGATAAAGAGCGCGTCACATATTGCATGTGCCGCGACATCGCCATCAGAGTGACCATCGGCTCCGATTTCCCCGGGCCAGAACAAACCTCCGAGCCACATTTCTCTTGTTGGATCAAGTGAGAAAGCGTGTGCATCTGTTCCAATGCCTACTCGCATTTGATTGTTGAATTCAGGAATCAAAATTCTTTGTGCGGCTTCTAAGTCCTGCATCGTGGTGATCTTTAGTGCACGTTCCTCACCGACGATTACTTTGACTTCAACTCCTTGATTTTCAACAAGCCCTGCATCATCTGTGACATCATCACGAGTGTCATGTGCCTTGATGAGGACTTTACGTTTAAAACCTTGCGGCGTTTGAATTGCACGCAAATCAGGGCGGGGATACGTTCTTGTCACGTAATTATTTTTATCGATGCGCTTAATTGTGTCTGTAACCGCAATGCCAGGAATAACCGCTTTTTCTCCAGCGCGCAATGAATCAATGACCCGCATCGCCAAATCGGTGGACGCGAGTGGACGTGCGGCATCGTGAACCAAAATGAATTCATTCTCTTTATCAACATGCTTAAGCGCTTTTTTTACACTCTGCGTCCGAGTTAATCCACCAGTAACCACAGTGACATCTGTGCCTAATAATTTTCTAAACTGTTCTTCATATGCAGCAGGTGCGGCTACGATAATTTGATTTGCAATTGGAGCCATGTTTGAAACCGCATGTTCAATAAGCGTTTTTCCTGCTATTTGAACCAGTGCTTTGGGAATTCTTGCGCCTAAACGTTCGCCACTGCCGCCAGCAGGAATGATGACGGCAACTAAATCACTCACGGGTTTAGCTTTAAGAAGCTAGAACCTCGTCAAGGATGACGCCGGCCTTCTCTTCATCGGTTCGCTCTGCGAGGGCGAGTTCAGAGATAAGAATCTGCTTGGCTTTTGCGAGCATCCGCTTTTCGCCAGCTGATAGGCCACGATCTAGATCGCGGCGGTAGAGGTCACGGACAACTTCGGCTACCTTGATGACATCACCAGAAGCTAACTTTTCGACATTTGCCTTATAACGCCGAGACCAGTTGGTTGGTTCTTCGGTGTAGGGCTGACGGAGGACGTTAAAAACTCGATCTAAACCGGCCGAATCGACTACATCGCGAACTCCGACGAGGTCAATATTTTCGGCTGGAACTCGGACAGTCAGGTCACCTTGGGCGACCTTTAATACGAGGTAGATCTTTTCTTCGCCTTTAATGGTCCGGGTCTCAATAGCTTCAATGAGAGCCGCTCCGTGATGGGGATA
>CAIYQS010000169.1 GCA_903928395.1 uncultured Actinomycetes bacterium
AGTTAACTCCCGAAATTGCAAAGATGACAGGAAATATGTACAACATGATTTTTTGTTGTTGCGCCATCATGTTGGTTGATGGATCTAGTTTAGGCATTCCGTTGACCATCAACTGACGTTGAGTTGTGAATGTTGTTGCAGACATAAAGGCAATTAAACAGACGGTAACAATTTTGGTACTCGTGATGTGCGAACTAAGAAAGCTATCTGAAATTGGTGCACCGAGAAATTTTGCATCGTGCGCAGTAGCCAGCAGATTTGTTGTCAAAACATTTGGAACATATGACTTGTTATGCGCGATTCCACTTAGCACTCTAAAGAGTGCAAAGAAAATCGGCGCTTGTGCAAGCAATGGCAAACAAGGAGCAAGTGGGTTTGTTTTATGCTCTTTGTAGAGCTTCATCATCTCTTCAGATTGTTTTTGGCGATCATCTTTGTGACGTTTTTGAATCTCTTTCATATGCGGCTGCAATGCGGTCATTGCCCGTTGTGACTTAATCTGTTTCACAAAGAGCGGGATTAAAATGACTCGAATAAGCACAACCAGAAGGACAATTGAAAGCGTCCACTTTAACGACTCGTGGGAATTTTTACCGAGCGCCCATCCCAATATGGTGTGGAAGGTGACCATGACCCATGTAACGGCATAGTAAATGGGGTGCAGTATTGCGTTCATGACCTAGCTCCTTTAGAGGACTTGAGATGTTCGTATTCGACTCTGATACCGCCGGCGTAATCAACGCCCCCATGCGACCATGGATTACAACGAAGAATTCTCCATGCCCCCATAGTCAAACCTTTAATTCCAAATTGATTGATTGCATCTATTGTGTATTGTGAACAGGAAGGAAAATATTTGCACCGCGGGGCAATGTTTGATGAAATTGCAATCTGCCAAAATCTAATCGGGGCGATTAATGTCTTTTTTATTACCTTCATTGATGCGCGCCTGTTCGCTTTATTACTTTAACAATGAGTTGTGCTAGATCTTCTCGATAATCAGGATTATTTTTTAACACTCGGATAACTACTTGGGTATGAGCCGGAAGTTCCGTGAGGTGACTAGCCATGGCATGGCGTAGTTGCCGCGCAATTCGATGGCGGGTCACTGAGCCACCCACGCTTTTATTGATGATTAATCCAACTTGAGGGGCAAGTGGCAATTGTTCATGGGTCAAAAAGTAGAGAACTAATAAATTTGAAGTCGCTCGGTGACCGGTTTTAGTGGTCCTTGAAAAATCCTGGCCGAGGCGCAAGCGGTTCGACGCTGGGAGCACGATTTATGCTGAGATGTGGGTGCGGCCCTTTGCGCGGCGGGACGAAAGAACGGCTCGTCCACCACGTGTTGCCATGCGAGCTCGGAAGCCATGCTTCTTTGCGCGACGACGGTTGTTAGGTTGATAAGTGCGCTTACTCATAAGTTCCTCGATTTCTCCTAGCGGTTTTGGGGTAGGTACCGACTAGGGCCACAGCGGAAGGGCAAGGGTAGCCGAATTATTGTGGATAAACCACTTGCACTTTTCTCCACAGCCCTCTAGGTTCGCGCTCTATCCACAGGTTTTCTTGGCTTCGACCCTCAAGTGGGGGTTTAGACCACAGGCTGTGGATAACTTTGTGGATAATTCCCTATTGGGGGTTCCAATTTAGGTTTAATGAGCGATCGGTGTGGGGCGGTTATGGCGTTATTAGAAGAGGTTGACCTCAATACCTTGTGGACTTTAGTTGTGGAGGCGATGGCCTCTGAATCCCCTCAACATCGAGCTTTTTTAGCCCTCACCAAACCACTTGGACTCCTTCAAGGTGAAGGTGGGGCGACACTTCTGCTTAACACCCCAAATCAGTTTGCTAAGGATTTTCTAGAGCTGCGTGTTAAATCTGCTCTGAATGAAATTCTCACCGCTCAACTTGGCCAAAAAATCAATATCGCTGTCACGGTAGATGAAAATCTTGAGGTAGAGACTCCGGAAGAAAATTTTCTCGATGAAAGCGCACTTGAAGTTCAACCTCGTAGTGGCACTGGCAGAGACTTAGGTTCCAAACTTCCTTTAGAGCAATCTCAACTTAACCCACGATATGTTTTCGAAACTTTTGTTATTGGCGCTTCAAATAGATTCGCTCACGCTGCCGCTGTAGCTGTTGCTGAAGCCCCCGCAAAGGCCTATAACCCACTATTTATTTATGGTGAATCAGGCTTGGGTAAAACCCATCTCCTACACGCTATTGGGGCTTATGCCAAGGAGTTGTACGGGTCTGTGCGGGTCCGCTATGTCTCCTCAGAAGAATTCACAAATGATTTTATTAACTCTATTCGTGATGATAAAGCTTCAGTTTTTCAACGGCGGTATCGTGATTTAGACGTGCTATTAGTTGATGATATTCAGTTCTTAGAAAATAAAGAGCGGACACAAGAAGAGTTTTTTCATACATTTAACACGCTCTACAACGCCAACAAGCAAATTGTTATCTCAAGTGACCGGCCTCCAAAACAGCTCACGACACTCGAAGATAGATTGCGTTCGCGTTTTGAATGGGGTCTTATTACCGATATCCAACCCCCAGAGCTCGAAACTCGAATCGCAATCCTCCGGAAGAAGGCCGCTCAGGACAAACTCAATGCTCCTGACGATGTCTTGGAATATATTGCTTCGAAAATTTCTTCAAATATTCGCGAGTTGGAAGGGGCCCTTATTCGGGTTACCGCTTTCGCCTCCCTTAATCGCCAACCAGTGGATATGGGGTTGGCGGAAATCGTCTTAAAAGACTTGATTCCTGACCAGGTTGGCCCTGAAATAACTTCCTCTACCATCATGGCCCAGACAGCCTCTTATTTCAGTCTCACTCTGGAGGATTTGTGTGGAACAAGCCGTAGCCGAGTGCTCGTTAATGCGAGACAGATTGCAATGTATTTGTGCCGCGAATTGACGGAGTTGTCCCTCCCGAAAATCGGGCAGACCTTTGGGGGTAGGGATCACACAACAGTTATGCACGCTGATCGCAAAATAAGGCAATTGATGGCCGAGCGCCGATCTATTTATAACCAGGTTACTGAACTCACAAACAGGATAAAACTACAGTCGAAAAATTAGTGGGTAACCCCAAGTGTGGGTAAGTTGTGGATAACTGTTGATTTCGGTGAGGCTTTTGTGAGGAGATAGGGGATAAGTAGTAAGTTTCAGGGAAATATGAGCTAAAAAGGGGAAGTTTTAACGAGTTTTCCATATGGTTACCCACAACTGTAGAGAAGATATTTGCGAGGGTGACCTGCACTTTTAGAGTTCTCCACAGGAAAACTCGCTGGTTACTACGAATAACTATATATAAAGAGAAAAAGAGAATTGGTAAGAACTAAATAACCACTAAAGAGGTGTGGAACCAAAGAGCGTGTAGCTAAGCCCGGGGCGTCAGAGCGAAACCCTAGAATCAGTTGGTCGAGAAAGAGGCGGAAAATGAAGTTTTTAGTTGAACCTACCGAACTGGTTGACGCGGTCAACTGGGTTGCACGCAGCCTCTCCTCACGCCCAATCAAACCTGAGCTTCTTGGAATAATGATTGATGTAGATACCTCAATTACATTGACAGGCTCAGATCTCGAAACATCAACCAAAGCAATACTTAAAGCGGACATCAGCGCAAAAGGAAAAGTTTTAGTTCCTGGACGCCTCTTAGCAGAAATTGCCCGAGCCCTACCCAACAAGCCAATAACTTTTGTATTAGACGGAACCAGAGTTCTTGTTACAGCGGGAACCGCAAAATTCACACTCCCAACTCTCTCGGTGAACGAATACCCAAACCTGCCCGAACTTCCTGAAACCGCCGGTGTAATCCCAAGCGATGTCTTTGCGCACGCAGTTAACCAAGTGGCTATAGCTGCAGGAAAAGATGACTCCTTACCAACACTCACCGGGGTACATATTGAAATAAATCAAAACAAAATCACGCTAGCTGCAACCGATCGCTACAGGTTAGCGGTACGCGAACTCAACTGGCAGGCTAAAAATAATGAGATAGAAGCCAATACGTTAGTTCGAGCACGAACCCTGGTTGATGCAGCAAAATCATTAACAGCACACTCGCAAGTAACTCTCGCTCTCTCCCCTACAGGATCAAATGAACGATTAATTGGTTTTCTCTCCGAATTGAAAACAATGACCTCGAGGACGTTAGACGGCTCATTCCCTCCTTTTAAACATTTACTGCCCACTGATTCAATTGCCGAAGCAACAATAGAAGTTGCACCATTTTTAGATTCTGTTCGCCGCGTCGCGCTTGTAACAGATAAGACAGTTCCGCTCCGATTGATTTTTACCAGCAACTCATTACAACTTGAGGCCGGGGCAGGAGAGGACGCGCAAGCAACTGAAGAGTTAGAAATTATCTTCAACGGTGAGCCGATCAACATCGCCTTTAACCCGCAATATTTAACGGACGGTTTACAAGCTATCGGAACGCCTTATGTGCAAATTAACTTTACTGGTGGAAGCAAACCAGCGGTGCTAACAGGCAAGCATGAATTAAACGGGGTTCGAGATATTAGCTATCAATACCTCCTTATGCCGATGCGCTATAGCGCGTAACAAAACGTGCATCTTTCGCACTTATCACTAAAGAACTTCCGCTCTTATAGTGATCTAGAACTACCACTTAACCCCGGGATAACAGTATTTTTAGGGCGAAACGGGGAAGGCAAAACAAATATAGTTGAAGCTATCCTTTATTTATCATTTCTAACATCTCACCGCACATCTAACGATCAACCACTTGTTAAATTGGGTGAATCAGCCGCGTATATCCGGGCAAAAGCAAAACACCCAGAACGTGAAGTATTGGTGGAGTTAGAAATAAACAGCGATAAAGCTAACCGCGCGCGAATAAATCAAAATTCAACACGAAGCCAAAAAGAAATTTATGGATTGGTGCAGTGCATTTACTTTTCACCAGAAGATATGGATTTGGTGCGTGGTGATCCCTCGGAACGTAGAAAATTTATAGATCAAATAATTGTTCTTCGCTCACCTAGGTTGGCAGGAGTGATTTCAGATTACGAAAGAGCTCTCAAACAGCGAAACACATTACTAAAAACTCGAGCAAGTTATGCAGCCTTAGAGCCTTGGGATAATCATGTAGCCCAATTTGGCGCAGAGCTGATTGCTGCTCGAATTACGCTTCTTAAAGAGTTTAATCCGGTTTTTACCGATACATATAAAGTGATATCAGATTCAAAAGCAGCCACCATTACATATAAAAGTTCAATCGATAATCCAACTGAAAATACCGAAGAAAATTTTCATAAAATATTATCCAAAATAAACGAGAATAAACGGCAAGAGTTGGATCGAGGTCTTACGTTAGTTGGCCCGCACCGAGATGACCTTCTCATCCATTTAGGAGATCATCTTGTAAAAGGTTATGCCTCGCACGGAGAGTCATGGTCCATAGCGCTCTCACTTAAATTTGCCGCGTATAAATTGTTGGTTATAGAAGGAAGTCGGCCTATTTTGATATTGGACGATGTATTTTCTGAATTGGATGAAGAACGCCGGGCCCAATTAGTAGATTTAGCACAATCTGCAGAACAAACTTTAATTACAGTCGCTGTTGAAGGTGATCTCCCAAAAGATTTATCAGGGACCACCTTTTACGTTAGAAACGGAAGCGTTAAATTAAAACCATGAAGATCGATTTGGCTAAAGAGCTTTACAAGAGTTGGCGAGACACTTCACGTAAAAATAAAAAAAATGAGACGGTAGAACAAACACGAACAAAGGTTGATGAACCACAATCTCTAAATTCCGTTCTCTCTGAATTGGTTCAAACGAGAGATTGGCAGCAAGGTATTGCGGAAGGTTCACTTTTTACTGAATGGCTGCACGTTGTGGGGTCTGATATTGGAGCGCACTCCACCCCAATTTCATTGGTGGACGGCCTTCTCACCATCCAGGCGACCTCAACTGCTTGGGCCACCCAACTCACTTTGATTAGCTCCAACCTCCTAAACACGATTTCAAATTCCGCCCCAGGGGCGTTGGTGGAGGAGATAGTGGTTCTTCCCCCCGGAGCACCAAGTTGGAAAAAAGGGATCAGAACCATCCGAAATGCCCGCGGCCCTAGGGATACCTACGGGTAATCTCTAAAACCCCGCCAGAAGTTCATTTCCGCCTTTTTACGGCTGGTTCTCCATGCCGTTTACCACTAGAATAAGAGTTCGTATTAGCTATATTCGGCTAAGAATTGATTGTGAAGGATTTACTTATTTAGGCCAAAACGTCAGTTTTGAGCCACCGTCGGGTTTGGGTATAAAAGGAGCGTGAGCGTGGCTGAAGATTCCTACAACGCCAGCGCAATCACCGTCCTTGAAGGCTTAGATGCCGTTCGAAAGCGTCCTGGCATGTATATCGGCTCCACCGGCGAGCGTGGCCTCCACCACCTGGTTTACGAAGTAGTTGATAACTCAGTCGACGAGGCGTTGGCCGGATATTGCGACCGGATTGAAGTCACGCTCATGAAAGACGGAGCTGTTCGAGTGGTCGACAATGGTCGCGGAATCCCGGTAGACCTCCATCCGATCGAAAAACGCCCCGCGCTGGAAATCGTTCTTACTGTTCTACACGCTGGAGGCAAGTTCGGTGACAGTGGCTACTCGGTCTCAGGCGGACTTCATGGTGTTGGCATCTCGGTTGTGAATGCGCTCTCAACAGATTTAGCGGTTGAAGTTCAAAGAGATGGCTTCCATTGGTACCAAGAATACAAATTGGGCGTTCCACAAGCCCCAGTACGAAAAGGTGAACCCACAACCAAAACGGGAACAACTGTTACCTTCTGGCCTTCCACCGAAATATTTGAAACCACTGATTTTTCATTTGAAACACTTTCTTCTCGTTTTCGCGAAATGGCTTTTCTAAACAAAGGGTTAATTCTTACTTTGACAGATGAGCGCTCAGGACGCGTAGATGAAAATGGAAACAAACTAAATGCCGTCTACCACTATGACGGAGGAATAATAGATTTTGTCCGCCACTTAAATTTAACAAAAGGCGAGCAACATAAATCAATCATCTCTTTCGAAACCGAAGAGAACAGTCAGAAGATGTCATTAGAAGTTGCAATGCAATGGAATAACGGATTTTCAGAGAGCGTGTATACCTTTGCTAACACCATTCATACCCAAGAGGGCGGCACTCATGAAGAAGGATTTAGAACAGCACTAACATCAATCGTTAATAAATTTGGCGAAGAGTGGGGATTTATTCGTAAGAAAGAAGATCGCTTAACCGGAGACGATGTCCGTGAAGGCTTAACCGCAATAGTTTCTATAAAAATCGGCGAACCACAATTCGAAGGCCAAACAAAAACCAAACTTGGTAACACGGAAGCAAAATCCTTTACCCAAAAAGCCATGAATGAAAACTTAACGACTTGGTTTGAAAAGAATCCAGGCGAAGGAAAGGACATTGTCCGCAAAAGTATTGATGCTGCATCAGCGCGCGTTGCTGCTCGGAAAGCTCGCGATTTGAGTCGATCCCGAAAAGGTCTTCTCGAAGGACGAGGTATGCCCGGAAAATTGGCAGATTGCCAATGGACTGAACCAGAAAAGTGCGAGTTATACATAGTTGAAGGTGATTCCGCAGGTGGATCAACGAAAGGTGGACGTGACTCACGTTATCAAGCAGTACTTCCAATCCGAGGAAAAATTCTCAACGTTGAGAAGGCACGTATTGATCGAGTTTTGCAAAACAACGAGGTTCAAGCGCTAATTACAGCTCTTGGCACCGGAATTCATGATGAATTTGATGTCGCCAAACTTCGCTACCACAAGATTATTTTGATGGCAGATGCTGATGTCGATGGACAACATATTCGCACATTGCTTCTCACTTTATTATTCCGATTCATGCGTCCTTTGATTGAAGGCGGCTATGTTTATTTAGCTCAACCACCACTCTATAAATTGAAATGGGGCGGCAAAGAACCAGTTCAATATGCATTTAGCGATCGCGAGCGAGATGGATTTATCAAAATTGGTTTAGAAGCAGGTAAGCGTCTTCCAAAAGAGGATGGAATTCAACGCTTTAAAGGTCTTGGAGAAATGCCTGCCAAAGAGCTATGGGATACGACGATGGATCCAGCACATCGAATTCTTGTGCAAGTAACTCTCGATGATGCAGTAGCCGCAGATGATCTCTTTTCCGTTCTCATGGGTGAAGATGTCGACTTGCGCAGAAGTTTTATTCAGCGCAACGCTAAAGACGTAAGATTTTTGGATATTTGATGGACGACAGATTTCAAGAAGGTATGGAAGGCTCAAAAATTGAGTCCATCGACCTGCAAGTTGAAATGGCGCGAAGTTATCTAGATTATGCAATGTCTGTCATTGTTGGTCGCGCATTGCCAGATGTACGTGATGGTCTAAAACCAGTCCATCGTCGCGTTTTGTATGCGATGTTTGATGCTGGTTATCGCCCTGATAAGGGTTATTACAAATCTTCTCGCATTGTCGGAGATGTGATGGGTAACTATCACCCACACGGCGATGGAGCTATCTATGACGCTGTTGTTCGATTAGCCCAATTTTGGTCGCTCCGCTATCCCCTTATAGATGGCAACGGAAACTTCGGTTCTCCCGGTAACGATCCTGCAGCAGCTATGCGTTATACCGAGGCCAAGCTCGCTCCATTGGCTATGGAGATGATGCGCGATATTGATGAAGATACCGTCAATTTCATCCCAAACTACGATGGTCGCTCTCAAGAGCCCACAGTCCTTCCATCACGATTCCCAAATTTACTTGTAAATGGTTCTGCGGGAATTGCGGTCGGCATGGCTACCAACATCCCACCTCACAATCTCTCTGAAATTATTGAAGCAACAGCGTGGGCTCTCGAACACCCCGATGCGACACCAGAGGAAACCCTTGCCAAATTAATGACAATTGTTAAAGGACCTGATTTTCCGACGAAAGCGTTAATCGTTGGCCGACAAGGAATTGAAGATGCCTACCGCACAGGTCGGGGATCTGTGATTATGCGGGCGGTCGTGGAAATCGAGGAAATTAACCGGCGAACATGTCTGGTAGTTACCGAACTTCCATACCAAGTTAATCCCGATAACCTGGCTCTAAAAATCGCAGAACTCGTTAAAGAAGGTCGGATCAAGGGAATCGCGGATGTCCGCGATGAAGGCAACGAAAGACTTGGTCAAAGGCTAGTCATTGTTTTACGCAATGATGCAACGCCAAAAGTGGTGCTTAATAATCTTTATAAACACACACAATTGCAGGATTCTTTTGGTGCCAACATGTTGGCACTTGTTGATGGTGTTCCACGAACACTTCGCCTCGATGAGTTCATTCGGTATTACATAGAACATCAGGTTGAAGTAATTGTTCGCCGAACTAAATTCCGTTTAGCGGAACGCGAAAAACGTGCCCACATTTTGCAGGGTTACCTGAAAGCCCTTGATGCTCTCGATGCAGTAATCGCCTTGATTCGCGCATCAAAGACTCCCGAGGAAGCTCGCACCGGATTGATGAAGTTGCTTGATGTAGATGAAATTCAAGCTAATGCAATTTTGGATATGCAGCTGCGAAGAATTGCCGCTCTAGAACGTCAAAAAATTAATGACGAGTATGAAGCCTTAATGGCAGACATTGTCATTTTGAACGAAATTCTGGCGAGTGAATCAAAACAACGAGAAATAATTAAAACCGAACTTCTCGAACTTGGCGAAAAATACGGAGATGAGCGCCGCACCCAAATAGTGTTGGCAGAGTCAGACTTATCAACTGAAGACTTGATTCCAGATCAAGAAGTAGTTGTCACAATTACCCGCAGTGGATATTCCAAGCGCACTAAAGCAGATTTGTATCGAGCTCAGCGTCGCGGTGGCAAAGGCGTCAAAGGTGCAGCGCTTAAGCAGGACGATTTAGTGGATCATTTCTTTACTGCCTCAACACACGATTGGCTCTTGTTCTTTACAAATAAAGGACGAATATATCGCGCAAAAGTTCACGAACTTCCTGATGCTGGACGTGACGCTCGCGGACAACACGTAGCCAACCTTCTTGCATTCAAACCCGATGAAATCATCGCCCAAGTAATTTCGCTTCGAGAATACGATCCAACCCACTATTTGGTGATCGCAACAAAATCAGGAATGGTTAAGAAATCGCCTTTAACTGAATATGACTCACCTCGAGCTGGTGGATTAATTGCAATTAATCTTAAGCCAGGTGATGAAGTTGTGTCCGCGGCGCTCATCACTAACGAGGACGAAATTTTGTTAGTTAGCCGTCATGGAATGTCACTTCGGTTTGCCGCTCGGGAGGAGTCAATCCGATCCATGGGAAGATCAACGTCAGGCGTCATTGGAATGAAGTTCCGCACTACGGACCAACTTTTAACGATGGCGGCAATCTCTGGTTCATCACCAGATCAATATGTTTTAACTGCGACCGACGGTGGTTACGCCAAGAGAACACCACTCGATGAATACCGTGAGCAAGCCCGCGGAGGACTAGGCGTTAAAGCAGCAAAGATTGACGAGAATTCCCGCGGCACATTAGTTGGGGCGATGATTGTCAGGCCAACTGACGAGATTCTGGCTATCACTTCCGGGGGTGTTGTTATACGGACCGCTGTGGAAGAGATTCGTGAGACCAGTCGAGACACCCTTGGGGTTCGACTTGTTAATCTTGATGAAGGGACATCAGTGGTTTCAATTACCCAAGTAAAAGATGTGGTTCCAGAGGAGATTTTGGGCTAATCCCTGAAGTCGGGTAGCCTCAGGCACTTGAAAGACACCCATTTAATGGGCCTGTAGCTCAGCTTGGTTAGAGCGCTTCCCTGATAAGGAAGAGGTCGGAGGTTCAAGTCCTCCCAGGCCCACCACTGTGATGTCTCGGGACATCGTTGACACATGTGGCGAGACATAGTTGACACTTTTATTTTGGTTTTCTAGATCGCTTCGTCATTTCATCTATCAATATAT
>CAIYQS010000170.1 GCA_903928395.1 uncultured Actinomycetes bacterium
CTGGCGAGCGCCATATACACGCTTGGAGCTGCGTCAATCGGCTTCTTGCTGCCCTTTAGAAGTTCGCTCATTAAAGTACTGGCACCTATCGCCACCTTTGTAATTATTCCTATCTATATCTGGATTAATTTGTTGTGGCATCTTGATTTTTCGCAAAGCACTTCAAAAATCGGTCTCGCACTTGTCTGTGCCCGAGTAATAGGAAAAGTACTCGGAATATCGTTATCTGCCTGGCTCCTTACAAAGTGGACTCCGTTAAAACTTCCGTCAAACCTTAAACTCAGGGAAATCATTGGAGTTGGATTTCTTGCCGGTATGGGTCTCACCGTCTCCATTGTTATTGCAAAAATAACTTTGAAAACTCCGAGCGAACTTTCGCAAGTTCATATCGGACTCTTTTATGCAGCGCTACTTTCTGGATTATTTGGTTTGCTCTGGCTCAGATTTAGCGGAGCTTCCGAACGAAGAGGCGAATGATTGGATAGGGCTACACAGCAGCGGAAGGTAATTCGCACTCTTTGCACCGCCCAGATCTTGAACGGTGTGGGAACCTCAGGAACTGTTGCAGCCGGTTCACTTCTTGTCACATCTATATCTAAATCAGAATCCCTCGCGGGACTTGCGCAGACAACCACAGTTTTAGGCGCTGCCGTAATGGCTCTACCTTTGGCAAAACTTACTCAAATCGGTGGTCGCCGGCTTTCGTTAATGAGTGGATATCTTGTAGGCGTCGTCGGAGCGATTCTGGCCATCATTGGGGGAACGCATAAACTTCTATTTCTCATGTTGGCGGGTGCTTTCATGGTTGGCGCGGCTTCTGCTTCTGGATATCAAGCGCGTTTTGCAGCGATAGATTTAGCGACAGCAGAGAATCGCTCTCGAAATCTCTCATTCGTCGTCTGGGGATCAACGGTAGGAGCTGTTACCGGACCAAACCTCATGCAACCTGCAGGAGACTTCGCTCACTTCCTGCACCTTCCTAGACTTGTCGGACCTTATTTCATCGCCGGAATTAGTCTTTCTCTCGCAAGTATTGCAATTTTCATTTTCCTTAAGCCTGATCCTTATCTGATTGCCAACTTATCGGCAGACGGTGTCACGCAGAAAAAGCATGAAACGACCCGAGCTGCCCTGAAACATATTCGAGAAATACCAAACGCTCTCTTCGCCATTTCAGCAGTTGGGGTCGGCCATTTGGCCATGGTTTCAATCATGGTGATGACTCCAGTACACATGTCCCACGTTGATGTAACTTTGTCGGTCATTGGCTTAGTTATAAGTGTTCATGTTCTAGGTATGTACGCATTTTCCCCAATTGTCGGGGCGCTGAGTGACAAACTAGGTCGAGTTCGGGTGGTTCAAATCGGAGTCCTCATACTTTTGTTAGCTGCAATTATTGCGGGGCGCTCCCCAGCGATGAATACCGTCTCACTCGGCATCGGACTTTTTCTTCTGGGTTTAGGTTGGTCATGCACCCTCATTGCTGGTTCCACCTTCCTGTCAGAATCCGTCTCGATCGAGATGAAACCGTCATCACAAGGGGCTAGTGATTTAGTAATGAACCTCATGGGGGCACTGGGAGGTGCTCTCAGTGGTGTAATTATTGGGGTACTTTCCTTTGGATGGCTCTGCTTTTTTATTGCAACCCTCGTGGTAGCCCTGGGAATTTGGTCGTTAGCAGTGAAGAAAAATAATCGCAAGATTTCCTAACTGGAACCTTCCGCATACAAATCGTAAGCATTTAGTTTGAAGAGATTTATTTTGAATTATTAAACTAGACGATATGTTACCTATTTGGTAGAAGCTTCAATCAGATAATTGAGGAGAAGAATATGAAAGTGTTCATTATTGGTGTAGGTAATGTTGGCGGCGGACAAGTGAGATCAGCTATTAAGGCTGGGCACCAGGTCACAGTATTTGCGGACGGCTCGCAAAAATTGGCCGAATTTGTGGCTGATACAGGTGCGACTTCCGTTTCGTCTGTCACTGAAGGTGCAAAGGGTGTTGACTTGATCTACCTTGCTATTCCAGCTGGCGCTGTTGCGGCTGTCGCGGCTGAACTTAAGCCGGTCATTGGTAAAGCGACTTTGATTGACGGAACAAACCCACTGAATTCAACATATTCTGATCTTGAATACAAAGGCGAATCTGGCGCTGCAGACTTACAAGCGCTTCTTCCAGAGGTGGCAGTAGTAAAGGCTTTCAACACAGTCTTCGCAAGCCGCTACGCAACGCCTTCACAAAATGGTCACGACCTACAAGTATTTATCGCAGGGAATAACGAGACTGCAAATTCCAAGGTCGCTGAATACGCGAAGTCCCTTGGTTTTGATCCAGTAGTCCTAGGTGGCTTGCGATTCGCGAAATCCATGGAAGAGATGGCATTTCTAAATATCGCATTCAACGCTGCGAAAGGACTAACTTGGCAGAGTGCGTGGTCACTCACTGGGCCAGACGGTTTAAAGTAATTACGTTTGAGGAAGAATCTAACTGGAGCCCCCCGTCAGGATTGAACTGACGACCTTCCGCTTACAAGGCGGATGCTCTACCACTGAGCTAGGGAGGCGGACCGCCTAAAAGCGGCTCTTCAACTGCTTGAAGTAA
>CAIYQS010000171.1 GCA_903928395.1 uncultured Actinomycetes bacterium
TTCGAACGGCTTCCAGTTCGACTAGAAGTCTAGATCTAGTATTAATGGACTTTGATGTCAGTTTTTGGAGTGAACCCGATTGAATAGGAATCGCGCCATACGCCAATAAAACTTTACCTAGCGCGGAGCAATGGTATGGAACATCTTTTCCAATCCAATTTGTAGTTCCAAGCATAAAGAGGCTATCGACCTGATCGATTATTTTTAAGTATCCATTTCCGGTAATGGCCAAGTTAGCCGTTTCGCCGGTTTGACGTGCAAGATCTTCGAGGATGGGACGCATTCTTGTGACGAGCACCGAATCTTGGTTCTGTTCTCGAGCGAATTGAGTTAAGACCTCTCCAGGAAGAAATGCACCATTGCGATCTCGCTTTACAAAGCCTTGTCGCTCCAAGGCGCTAATGATTCGAGAAGCGGTGCTTTTTGGGATATCAAATTCTCGAGCAAGAGTCTGAAGATGAGGTGGGGTGGTTGTCGTGATGATGTGAGTTAACAGTGCAGTTGCTCGATCCACTGCTCGAGTTCCAGTAAGCGCTGCTTGCGCCATTGGAGCCTCCGATCGCTTAGTCAAAGTCTGCAAGAAATAGTGTTCCACGATATGGAACGCATGTTCCATTATCGAGCGTATTCTTTTCAGCGTTCAAGTGCAATACCCTGCTTGGGGAAGTACCCAAGGAGTTAATATCGGCTCATATTGA
The DNA here is from genome assembly GCA_903928395.1 of uncultured Actinomycetes bacterium. Taxonomy (GTDB): domain Bacteria; phylum Actinomycetota; class Actinomycetes; order Nanopelagicales; family Nanopelagicaceae; genus PALSA-747. The sequence goes on from CAIYQS010000171.1 coordinate 699, forward strand.
GCGGAGTTTTATCGGTTCTAAAGGGGGAGCAAGCGTGTTTCAAAATCGGATGCCGAGATACGAAATATTGAGCCAGGAGTCCATGGCGACCTTAACAACAGGATGGCGTCGTATCGTTTCGGAGATCGGTATCGAATTTGCTAGCCCATGGGCAGTGGATATGTTGCGCGAAGCCGGTCAGAGCGTCGAGGGTGAGAATGTGAAATTTGATCCAGATTGGATCTTAAAGCAGGTCGCGAAAGCCCCTAAAGATTTTAATCTCCGCGCTCGCAACCCGAAGCACAACGTTCACATCGGTGGTGACTCGATGGTATTCGGTGGAGTTTACGGCCCGCCATTTGTTCTTGAAGGTTCAACCCGACGCGATGCGACATTCGCGGATTACGAAAATTTTTGTAAATTGGCTCAGAGCTTTGACGCAATCGACAGCGTTGGTGGAGTTGTTTGTGAACCTAATGATTTATCGCTAGATAGTCGCCATCTGGATATGGCGTTTGCCGCTGCAACACTGACCGATAAATTTTTTATGGGCAATGTTGTAACAGCTCAAAATGCCAGAGACGTAATTGCGATGGCGGAAATTATTCATGGCGGAAGAAAAGCCATTGAAGAGACCCCTGCCCTTATCTCGCTCGTCAACTGTAATTCACCGTTGCGCTGGGACGATCGGATGTTGGATTCAATGCGGGAATACGTGCTTGCCGGCCAACCAGTTGTCACCACGCCATTTTTATTAATGGGCGCAATGAGCCCAGTAACGATCCCTGCCACTCTGGCGCAACAAATTGCAGAAGCGCTCTCAGCCATCGCATTGGCTCAATTGATTCGACCAGGGTGTCCAATAGTTTTCGGTTCATTCCTATCTAACATTGATATGCAGTCTGGTTCGCCACAATTCGGAACGCCAGAATCCGGAATTGGTTTGCTCTGCACAGGTCAAATTGCGCGCAGCTTTAATTTGCCCTTCCGTGGAGGCGGCGGATTGAACTCATCGCAATCGGTGGATGCCCAATCTGCTTATCAAACCATGATGACGATGATGCCTACTTTTCTAGCCGGTACAAACTGGGTAATGCATACGGCAGGCTGGCTTGAAGGCGGATTAGTTTCGTCCTACGACAAATTCATAGTCGACGTTGAAATATTGCAAAGCCTGATCGCTGAATTTACACCTCTTGAATTCAACGAATCATCCCTCGCTTTTGACGCCCATCTAGAAGTCGGTCATGGAGGTCACTTTCTAGGAGCTGCCCACACGATGGAGCGATTCCGCGATTGCTTCTATCGTCCGTTTCTCACTAATAGCGATAACTATGAGCGCTGGACGCGTTTAGGAGCTCGAGATACACGCATGCGTGCTGAAGAAATTTGGAAGAAGAAGTTGGCTGATTACGTTCAACCCGAGATTGATCCCGGAATCTTAACCGGATTGCAAGACTTCGTCGCAAAGCGTAAAAGCGAACTCGATTAGTTACAACCATGACAAGTTCCATATATATTGCTGGAAAATGGCGTCCCGCACTAGATGGCGCTGTTCGAGAGATCCGCAGTCCCGCGGATGGAACTTTGGTAGCAACGGTCTCGGATGGAAAAATCGAAGATGCGCTAGCAGCTATCGGTGCCGCTCGCTCCGCTTTTGATAGCAGGGTTTTTAGTTCGTGGAGTTGGAACGATCGCAGCTCCCTGCTCGCAAAAATAGCTGATCTACTTGAACGAGATGCGGAAATAATTGCACATCTCGAAAGTGGTGACACTGGAAAGCGCATTATCGAATCCACATATGATGTCGCTGATGTGGCAGCCACTTTTCGCCATTTCGCAAAACTTGCATCAGCGCATCACGATCGGTCAGTAGATAGTGGATTGCCACATGTAACGAGCAAAATGACTTACGAACCTATTGGAGTGTGTTCACTTATCGGACCTTGGAATTATCCGCTTCTACAAATTTCCTGGAAAGTGGCTCCGGCATTGGCTTCAGGCTGTTCTTTTGTTTTAAAGCCCAGCGAATTAACTCCTTCAACAGCCATCCATCTGATCAAACTGATCGAGGAAGCGGGTGCTCCTGAGGGGGTAGCAAACTTAGTTACGGGCTCTGGTGCAGCGTTTGGGGATACTCTGACATCGGATCCGCGGGTGGATTTAGTTTCCTTCACCGGGGGATTACCTACAGGAAAGCGAATCATGATTAAGGCGGCTGATACCGTTAAAAGAGTCGCACTAGAACTCGGTGGGAAGAACCCCAATATTATTTTTGCGGATGCTCCTTTAGATGAAGCAATTGATTTTGCGGTTACAGCCGCATTTTTGCATTCTGGCCAGGTGTGCTCTGCAGGCACTCGATTAATTGTTGAGCGCCCTATTCACGATCAAATTGTCAATGAGATCGTTCGACGAGCGAAGCAGATTCGATTGGGAGGACCCAATGATCTGACTGCAGAAACCGGACCTTTGATTAGTGAAGGTCACTTAAAGAAAGTGGAAGAATATTTAGCAAAAGGTCTAGAAGAGGGGGCAAAACTATTAGTAGGCGGTTCGCGCTGCACCTCTGAAGAATTGTCGCAGGGTTGGTTTTTTCCGCCAACAGTCTTAGATGATTGCAATACAAATATGTATTGCGTGCAAGAAGAGTCATTCGGCCCGATTCTCACGGTCGAAGTATTTGATACGATCGAGGAAGCCATAAAGATTGGTAATGACACTATTTATGGACTTTCGGGAGCGGTATGGAGCACTAATCCGATCACGTGCGAGCGAGTTTCGAGCGAACTGCGCCACGGCACTATTTGGGTGAATGATTATGGTCCCTATAAACCGCAGGCGGAGTGGGGTGGATTTAAAGCTTCAGGAAATGGTCGGGAACTAGGTGAGCATGGGTTGCAGGAATACCTTGAAATTAAACACATTTGGGTTAACAATTCACCAACGAGATCTGGATGGTTTGCTGACAGAAATTAAGGGTGGCGAATTTGGACAATCATGCTCCAATGATTTCAGTTCGGCATGTGTGGAAAGTATTCGGCTCTAATCCCACTCAAATAATTGGAAGTCCAGATGCCAATTTATCCAGATCAGAATTACGTGCCAAGACCGGCAATACGATCGCGGTTCGAGATGTTTCTTTCGATGTAGCTCCCGGCGAGGTCTTTGTAGTGATGGGTCTTTCAGGATCTGGAAAATCAACATTGGTTAGATGTATGACTCGGTTGATTGAGCCAACTCAAGGTGAGATATTTTTTCAAGAAGAAGACATACTCAAGGTCGATGAGAAACGTCTGCGTGAGTTACGCAAAACACGATTCTCGATGGTTTTCCAACATTTCGGTCTGTTGCCCCACCGTAAAGTCATTGACAACATCGCCTACAGTTTGGAAATCAATGGTGTCAGCAAGGTAGAACGGCACGATCGCGCCAATCAGGTCATTGAATTGGTTGGGCTTCAAGGCTACGGCCATGCCTACCCTGAGAAATTATCTGGCGGAATGCAACAACGCGTTGGCCTTGCCCGCGCGCTGGCGGTAGATCCACAAGTGCTGTTCTTGGATGAACCATTTAGCGCTTTGGACCCGCTCATCCGAAGGGATATGCAAGCCGAAGTCATCAGACTCCATCATCAACTTGGAAAGACGATGGTATTCATCACCCACGATCTTGCAGAAGCCGTAAAACTGGGAGATCGAATTGCAATTATGCGCGACGGAGCAATTGTTCAAATTGGTACCCCCGAAGAACTTGTTGCCGCTCCGGCCGATGATTACGTAGCGAATTTTGTACAAGATTTTCCTAAATCCCAGGTCCTTACCTTGCGATGGATTGCCCGAAAACCTGATGAAAACGAAGATTTAAGTGGTCCGATATTGCCACCAACGGTGACGGTTCATAATTCGATGCGACAGATAGTTGAGTCAGCGCTCCCAATTCGCGTGATGGAGGATGGACATTTATTGGGCGTAGTTACCACAAAAGATATGTTGAGCGTTGTGTCAGGTAGCGAGTTATAAATGTCCGCCACCGTGCTTGCAAAACCGAAGCCAGTGCAGAAAGCGAACGTGGTCCAGAAATACAAAATGGAGCTTTATTTAAGCGCTCTTAGCGCTGGCTTTGTATTTTTTGCAATATTGCTTCGCGGAATTGCGACCCTTCCACTCGATACATCAAGCCTTACTTCATTCCAATCGTGGTTAAATAGTGTGAGTGATTGGATTGGGAACAATCAAAACTCAAACCCTTTTTTCACATTTTTCATTAATGTTATTCGTGATTCAATTGACGCTTTTGTAACGGGGATTCAAGACTTAATTAGTCAATCAATTGGAAATAATGCTTCACCTCTGATTGGCTGGTTGGGCATCGTTGTTCTACTTAGTTTCGTGGCATACACGGTTGCAAATGTGAGAATCGCTATTTTGGTTTTTCTTGGCTTAGTCTCGTTGGGGCTCCTAGGATTTTGGCAAGAATCTATGGACACCCTCGCGCTAACTCTGGCAGCCGTGGTTTTAGCGCTAATTATTGGCATTCCACTTGGGATTTGCGCCGGACTCTTTCCGCGATTCGAAAAAGTGATTACGCCCTTTTTAGATTTTGCTCAAGTGATGCCGACCTTCGTTTATCTTACGCCGGTAACTTTGTTTTTTTTAATCGGACCTGCGTCCGCGACCATCGTGACCATGGTTTACGCAATTCCACCGGCGCTTCGTATAACTTCGGTAGCTCTCCATGAAGTTCCTTGGTCAAGCGTGGAAGCGGCTGTATCAATGGGGTCGACAAGAATCCAAGCACTTCGAAAAGTCCAGTTACCTCAAGCAAAACGCACCATTGTCGTCGGGATCAATCAAACAATTATGGCCGCGTTATCCATGGTAACAATTGCCGCGCTTATTGATGCACCAGGTTTAGGAAAAGTTGTTGTTACCGCACTTGAGTCACTTGACATTGGAAAGTCTTTCCAAGCGGGCCTAGGAATCGTGATACTTGCAGTCTTACTAGATCGAACAACGACTGCTGCAGCTTCAAAAGTGGATACCGAAAATTCCCATCTCGTGAGTCATAAGCGACATCGCCAAATATTACTTTTCGGTGGAATCGCAACCCTCGTTGCACTACTTATTTCAAGAATTTATAGCTGGGCAGGGAATTTTCCAGGGACTGGTCTAATTGGAAGTGATATTGCTCGTTATGCGGATGACATAGTTAACTGGATTCAATTGCATTTTGTGAGTGTTACAAATGCAATCACCAATGGAGTTTCATATGGCTTGATAAATCCCATCCAGAATCTGCTTACAAATAGTCCTTGGTTCGTCACGGGATTGGCCTTTGTACTTTTAGCTCTAATTTTAGGTGGCAAGAAATTAGCAATCATTTCAACGCTCTGCGTACTTGGAATAGTTGGAACTGGATTGTGGTCGGACACAATGACCACCCTCGCTTCGGTACTGGTGGCAGCGACTGCGACTGTTGCGATAGGAATTATTTTTGGAGTTTGGATCGGGAGAAGTAAGCGGGCTGATCAGATAATGCGACCAATGCTAGACGCAGGTCAAGTATTGCCGGCCTTTGTTTACCTAGTGCCATTTCTTGGCCTCTTTGGAGCAACTCGGTTTACGGCAATTATGGCTGCAATCGTTTATGCCGCGCCAGCATCTATTAAGTTGATGGCAGATGGAATAGCCGGTGTGCCTGCATCTATTACCGAAGCTGGTATCGCAGCGGGTTCCAACAAATGGCAGATGATAGTCAAGGTTCAACTTCCAAGCGCTCGTCGTGCGCTGGCTCTTTCGACAAACCAGGGAATTATCTACGTGTTGGCTATGGTAGTTGTCGGCGGCTTAGTTGGAGCCGGCGGCTTAGGGTATTTGGTAGTTGCCGGATTTACTCAACTTAATTTAACGGGTAAGGGGCTGGCGGCAGGGTTAGCGATCGTTCTGTTGGGAATTTTATTAGACAGAATCACCCAAGCGGCCGCTGCCAGGAGTATGCTCGAACGTACTAAATAAATTCCGCTAATCAAGGGGTTGGCGGTCGAGGCGATTTCGGTCGCGAAGCGGGAGGATTTCGCATGTCGACGACAAGTCGGTTCCGTAGGGGAACCGTGTTCTTGCTTGTAGCAACAGCAATTTCTTTTGCATTCTCTGCTGGTGCTCCTGCGCAAGCGGCTGCAGCAAAGTGCGGAACAGTCAATTTGGCGGATAACGCCTGGGTTGGATATGAAGCGGATTTAGCCGTGGTTTCTTACATTATGAAGAACGATCTTGGGTGCAAGGTTGTTGTTAAGAATTTGAGTGAACAAGTCTCTTGGCAAGGATTCCCAACAGGACAGATCGATGCAATTCTGGAAAATTGGGGCCACGAGGATTTGGCCGCAAAGTACATTACAAAACAGAAAGTTGCGGTTGATTTAGGAAGCACCGGTAACAAGGGCATTATCGGATGGTATGTCGTGCCCTGGTTGGCGGCTAAATATCCAGATATCACGAATTGGAAGAATCTCAACAAATATGCCAGCATGTTCAAGACTTCCGAGTCCGGTAGCCAAGGAGCTTTTCTTGATGGCGATCCATCGTATGTAACAAATGATGCTGCCATCATCAAAAATTTGAAATTGAACTACAAGGTTATTTACACGGGTAGTGAAGCAGCGCTGATCACCTCATTTAGAAACGCTGAAGCACAGAAGAAGCCAATGATTGGTTACTTCTATGAGCCGCAATGGTTCTTGGCGCAAGTTCCACTAGTTCACGTGACTCTGCCAGCATGGAAGAGCGGTTGCGATGCTAATCCAAAGACGGTCGCTTGTGACTATCCACCATATGCTCTCAATAAAGTGGCTAGCGCAAAGTTCATGAGCTCAGGATCTCCTGCTGCTACTTTGCTAAAGAACTTCTCCTGGACCAATGCCGATCAGAATTCAGTTGCTAAGTCGCTAGCCGTTGACAAGCTCAGCGATGACGCCGCGGCAAAAATCTGGATCACGGCTCACCCAGCAATTGTAAAGAAGTGGTTGGGCAATTAATCTGAACTGAAGACCAAAGGGCACGCTAGTGAGATGAGTGATCATTTTGCTAGCGTGCCTATCTATTACCTAGGTAAGATAACTAAATGAGCGCTACCTACGACTACCTGATCGTTGGTGGGGGTTCTGCCGGCAGTTCATTAGCAAATCGATTGAGCGCCGACCCTAAAAATAAAGTATTGGTCTTAGAAGCCGGAAGACCAGATTACAAGTGGGATGTATTTATTCATATGCCCGCTGCATTGGCATTTCCAATTGGAAACAAGCACTACGACTGGAAATATGAGTCTGAACCCGAGCCATTTATGAATAATCGCCGAATTTATCACGCTCGCGGAAAAGTTCTAGGTGGCTCTGGGAGTATCAATGGAATGATCTGGCAACGCGGGAACCCTCTTGACTATGAACGATGGAGTAAAGACGCTGGTATGCAGGATTGGGATTACGCCCATTGTCTGCCTTATTTTAAGAAAATGGAGAACTGTTTAGCAGATCCGAACAATCCATTTCGCGGGAATAGCGGACCATTGGAATTAGAGCGGGGTCCAATAAAAAGCCCTTTGTTTGCTGCTTTTTTTAAAGCGACTGAAGAAGCTGGCTATCCGCGAACTGATGATGTAAATGGTTACCGGCAAGAGGGATTTGCGGCATTCGATCGAAACGTCCGTCGAGGTCGAAGGTTGAGTTCAGCCCGCGCATATCTACATCCCGTAATGAAGCGGAAGAATTTAACGGTAAAAACCCGAGCGATGGTCACTAAAGTACTATTTGATGGAAAGCGTGCCACCGGCGTTGAAGTGATTATTAAGGGTAAAAAACAAAACTTTTCAGCTCACGAAGTAATTCTTTGTGGCGGCGCCATAAATACTCCACAAATCTTGCAACTTTCAGGAATCGGCAATGCAAAAGAACTTTCTGCCCTAGGGATAGGTGTGGTTGCGGATCTGCCTGGTGTGGGAGAAAATCTGCAAGATCATTTAGAAGTTTATGTGCAATATGCCTGCAAGAAACCGGTATCCATGCAACCAATGCTTAAACTGTGGCGCAGACCGTTTATTGGCGCTAGGTGGCTATTTTTTCGAAGCGGACCTGGAGCAACTAACCACTTTGAAGCCGGTGGCTTCACGCGCAGCAACTCGGATGTTAAATACCCTAATTTAATGTTTCATTTCTTACCTCTTGCCATTCGTTACGATGGAAGCGCGCCATCCGGTGGGCATGGATATCAGGTGCATGTTGGTCCGATGTATTCAGATGCCCGTGGTTCGGTAAAAATCAAAAGCACAGATCCCTTTGTGAAACCAGCGCTTCGTTTTAATTATCTATCGACAGATCAAGATCGTCGCGAATGGGTAGAGGCAGTCAGAGTAGCTAGGGACATTTTGACTCAGAAAGCGATGGATGAATTTAACGCCGGGGAAACCTCGCCTGGTCCAACTGTTTCGACTGATGACGAGATATTGGATTGGGTTCGAAGGGATGGCGAAACCGCTTTACACCCTTCGTGCACGGCAAAAATGGGGACGGATTCAATGTCCGTGGTTGATCCACAAACCATGCGGGTACACGGGGTAGAAGGCTTACGAGTTTGTGACGCTTCGGTATTTCCCTATGTAACTAATGGAAATATTTATGCTCCCGTCATGATGGTCGCTGAAAAGGCCGCAGACCTAATCCTTGGAAATACTCCACTATCTCCAGAGCCCATTGAATTTTATCGCTATGCCGGATGATTCAAAGGCACCATCTGCAACAGCCAAGGTTAGGGTGCAAAAAACCGATACGGATTTCGCAACTTCCGATTACGTTGTAGTAGAGGAACCGCTCGAAATTCGATTGCGCCGCGGAGATGTCGAAGAGCAGCTCGGAATAACAATGCGAACTCCGGGCGCGGATTTGGAGCTTGCTGCTGGCTTTCTTTGGGGGGAAGGTTTTCTAACATCACCTGATCAGTTACTCGGCGTAAAAGTTTGTGGCGATCGATCTCTTACTCCGCGCCAGCGAGCTAATGTTGTAATAGCGGAAGTTTCCTTGGATGCACCCCGTGCACAAAGAAATTTGGATCGAAGATTCACCATCACTTCAGCATGTGGCGTCTGTGGATCCACAAGTATCTCTGACCTGCATTTAAGAGGCATTAGTAAAGTGATGCCAGCGAATGCAACGCCGCCAGAGCTAGCTTCTTTTCCAGAATTTTTGAAAGGGCAGCAGCAAATCTTCCTTAAAACGGGCGGGTTGCATGCGGCGCTATTGGTTAATCCACAAGGTGAAGCGATTGTGCTTCGCGAAGACGTTGGTAGACATAACGCCGTGGACAAAGTTATTGGTTCGGCCCTTATGCAACAACTTCTGCCACTTTCAGGCTGGACGTTGGTGGTCTCTGGTCGAGTCGGGTACGAAATAGTGCAAAAGGCGATATGTGCGGGAATATCCGCGGTTGTGGGAGTTAGCGCGCCGACATCCCTTGCAGTTGATTTAGCGAATGAATTTGGCCTGACACTTCTGGCATTTGCTCGAAATGGTGTCGCAAAAAATTTTATTAAGGTTATTGTGTCGGAGTGAATATCCTTCTTGCGGTTATTTCTTACTCCATTACAGCATTTGCTTTGGTTCTGCTCACAGTCCGAGTTCGTGGGTTAGTTGCGATATATAAGAAGCAGCAACTAGATCCAACTCGGAGCGGAAATCGATCCGCTCGTTTGAAAAATATGTTCAAGGAAGTTTTATCGCACACGAAGATGCTTAACTTCACTGGAACTGGCATCGCACATTGGTTCGTCATGGTCGGATTCATAGTCCTATTTGGAACTTTGCTCACCGCATATGGTCAGGTAGTACACCCCAATTTCTCGCTACCGATTATTGGTCACTTCGCGCCATATGAATTTTTCGTGGAATGCATAGCGGCACTCACCGGAATCGGGATCGTTACTCTCATTGGGATCCGCCAAGTAACTAGATTGAGGTCACGAAATCGCTTTGCTGGTTCTGGTATGGGTAAGGCCTATTACATTGAGGCGACCATCCTTGCTGTCGTCTTCTGTGTAGTCGCGCTTCGCGGACTTGAAGGGGCGCTAGCGGGCGTAACTAAATGGAGTATTCACTATCCAATATCTTGGCCCGCCGTCTATACCTTTAATACAATGTCACAGAATTCAATAAAGAATGCGATCGTGATAGTTGCAACTCTCAAAATAGTTGTGTCGATGACCTGGTTTATTGTCATTGCTTCCAACCTAACTATGGGAGTTGCTTGGCACCGCTTTCTTGCCTTCTTCAACATCTACTACAAACGCAACATCGCAAAACCGGCTTTAGGAGCACTCCCCGAATTGCTCTCCAAAGGGGTGCCGATCGACTTTGAAGATCCTTCCGAGGATGACCTTTTTGGCCTTGGGGCTCGAAGTGATATCACCTGGAAGGGTCTATTGGATATGACCAGTTGTACCGAATGCGGTCGCTGTCAGTCTCAATGTCCAGCCTGGCATACAGATAAACCGTTATCCCCAAAGTTATTGATTATGGCGCTGCGAGATCATGCCATGGCGAAAGTTGTTGAAACAGAAAATTTGGTTGGCGACAAAGCACCAATTTCAACCGATGTTTTATGGTCATGCACTTCATGCGGTGCCTGCGTCAATGAGTGCCCGGTTGATATCGAACATATCGATCACATCGTGAATATGCGCCGCTTTCAAGTGCTTGTAGAATCCAAGTTTCCAAGCGAGCTTGGTGGAACTTTCCGCAACCTGGAGCAAGCAGGAAATCCTTGGGGATCAAACAAACAGGATCGCGAAAGTTGGATCGCAGAATGCGACTTCCCGATTAATGTTGTCAGTGGAACTCTTCCAGATGAAGTCGAATATCTCTTTTGGGTGGGATGTGCGGGAGCATATGACGAGCGTGCTCGGCGCACAACGAAGGCCGTCGCTGAGCTTTTACATATTTCTGGCGTGAATTTCGCAGTCCTTGGAAAGCGTGAAACATGCACTGGCGATCCCGCCCGCCGATCTGGAAATGAATTTCTTTACCAGATACTTGCTAAGGAAAATATTGATACTTTAAATGAAGTATTTGCCGGACGCTCCAAGGGTAAGAAGAAGGTTGTCGTCACCTGCCCACATTGCTATACGACAATTGGTAAAGACTATGCTCAATCGGGATTTGAGCTCGAGATGTTGCATCACACCCAGCTCCTTAACACGCTTATAAAGGAAGGTCGCTTAAGGCCGAGCCCACACAAATCCGATGCCAAATTGACTTATCACGATCCATGCTATTTAGGTCGACATAATCAAATTTATGCTCCACCTCGGGAGCTGCTTGAGGCAAGCGGATGCGATGTAACTGAGATGCCGCGTAACAAAGAGCGATCATTTTGTTGTGGTGGCGGTGGAGGCCGGATGTGGATGGATGAAAAGATCGGAACTCGCATAAACCTCACCCGCGTAGATGAAGCAATTGCCACGGGCGCAGAAGAAGTCGCTGTTGCCTGCCCATTTTGTCGTGTTATGGTGAGCGACGGAATCACAGCTCGGGAATCGGATGTTGAAGTTCTTGACGTTGCTCAGATCTTGTTGCGAAGCGTAAAAAGCTCCAATTAGTGATGAAATCCCGGATCCTTCTTGCAGTCCCCGTGGTTGTTACCACGTTGATTGTCTCCACAAATTTTTCGACGGCAGTGGCTGGGTCCAACACCGTTACGGTATTTGCGGCTTCAAGTTTGACCAAGGCGTTTAACGCACTAGGAGCACGATTTCAAGCGGCCCACGCCGGAGTAACCATTAGATTTTCCTACGGTTCTTCAACGACGTTAGCGACACAAATCAGTGCCGGAGCTCCAGCGGATCTTTTCGTATCGGCAGATATTGCATCTATGAGCTCAGTCGTTTCGGAAGTACCAAACCCGATTAATTATGTTGTAAATCAAGTTGTGCTTGCGCTTCCTAAAACTTCAAAAATAAACAAAATTTCCGACCTTAATTCTGGCGCGAAGTGGTTGCAGTGTAGCCACACCGTTCCATGCGGAATTGCGGCCGATGCGGCACTTAAGGCTGAAGGGTCAGTTTCCTCCTCGCCTGTTTCCCTTGAGAGTACTGATGCCAACGCCACAGCGAAATTACTTGCAGGAGCTGTTGATGCGGCAATCATCTATAAGACAGATGTAGTCGCTAATCCAATAAAATTGAAAGCAATCTTTTTCTCAAATACAGCGGCGGCTTCGACGCAATATCAATTAGGAATCTCAAATTTAAGTCTAAATACTAAAAATCACTGGTCAGATACCTTTTTGCGCTATCTCACGGGCTTCGATGCGAAGAAATTCTTAGCTGCTAGTGGTTTTACAATTTCACAATGAAAAAGGGCTCGACCGATCCGGTAACACGTGTGTTTGCCTGGCTAGCGATAGCAGTCATCGGTCTCCCTATCATTGCTATATTCATAAAGGTTCCCTGGTCCACTTTTTTCACAAGTATTCGGGGTGATGGTTCACTCACTGCCATCAAACTTTCACTCTGGACATCTCTTCTTGCAGCCTTAGTTTGTTTAATACTGGGGGTACCTCTCGCTTGGTGGTTAACTAGGAGTTCTCCACGGGTGAGCAACATCGTTCGCCCCATTGTTTTAGCTCCAATTGCGCTACCACCGACAGTGGCCGGATTAGCACTACTTGGGTTACTTGATCGCCGTGGCTTGCTCGGGACGCCGATCTACAAGTTATTTCATTGGCAGATGCCATTTACAGTTTCGGCCGTGATTTTTGCTGGCGTTTTTGTAGGACTGCCATTTTTAGTTTTAGTAGCAGAATCCGCTTTTCGACAACTTCCGCGAGATGTCCAAGATGCGGCGGTGATTGATCGTGCCACGCACGGTCAGGTTTTCCGTTTGATCGCGATCCCGCAGTCGCGGAGTGGAATTGTTACGGGATTAGTTTTGGCCTGGGCTCGAATATTGGGAGAGTTTGGGGCAACCATGATGTTTGCCGGTTCACTTCCCGGAACTACGCAGACCTGGACAATGCAGATCTATCAAGAGTTGAGCGTTAGTCCAGATACTGCTTATGCGCTCAGTTTGGCAATGGTGTTGATCGCTATTACGGTTATATTCTTATTACGCAAGCCGCTCACTCAGGCATTTAGTAGATAGTCAAAGGAGAAAATAATTTCTCTTCCACCAGTTGTTCGAGTCGGTCCCGAACTTTCGGCTGCCGACAGGGAAAGGTATGCCAGACACACGATCATTCCCGAGATTGGAAATTTAGGTCAGCGCCGAATTTCTAACGCGAAGGTTCTCTGTGTAGGTGCTGGTGGTTTGGGTTCCCCTGTCCTACTTTATTTGGCTGCCGCCGGAGTCGGAACATTAGGGATTGTAGATTTTGATGTTGTTGATGAATCTAATCTGCAACGCCAAGTAATTCATGGGCGGTCTGACATCGGTAGACCTAAGGTTGAAAGCGCTAAGGAAAGAATTGAAGAATTAAATCTGGGAGTCAAAGTTGAAATTCACCAACTCCGACTGGATACTGAAAATGTTCTTGATGTATTTTCACGCTATGACGTAATAGTCGATGGAACAGATAATTTTGCCACTCGATACCTTATTAATGATGCCTGCGTCATCTTGAAAAAACCATGCGTCATGGGTTCCATTTTTCGATTTGACGGACAAGTAGGTGTTTTCTGGTCCGAACATGGTCCGTGTTATCGCTGTGTCTTTCCGGAACCGCCATCATTTGAACTGGCTCCCAATTGCGCGGAAAGTGGTGTATTAGGAACACTATGTGGAGTCATCGGTTCCATTCAGGCGACCGAAACGCTCAAGCTTATTACTGGTATCGGCTCGCCACTTGTTGGGTCACTGATTATTTGCAATGGTTTGGATTCCACCTTCGACAAGATCGAAGTAGGCGAAGACCCGAAGTGTTCTATGTGCAGTGAGAATGTAAACGCTCAATTATTGGAGGACTATGAAGTTTTTTGTGGTGTTCCAAATTCTTCAAGCGAGTTAACCGCCGCACAATTAGCGGTGCGACTTCGAACCGGGGAGCCCATTCAACTGATTGATGTGCGAGAGAAATATGAATGGGATGAAGGGCATATCGAAGGCGCGGTGCTGATTCCGCAAGCCGAGTTTTACGACGGTCGGGCACAAGAAAAAATTGCGAGTGAGATACCAGTAGTTTTGTACTGCCATCTTGGAGTTCGTTCTGCACACGCCTTGAACGCACTTAAACACTCCGGATATGAGCGGGTTTCGCACTTACTTGGCGGGATCGTTTCTTGGGACGACTACATAAGAAATGGCTAACTCTTGGAGCGCAATCATCCTTACCGGGGGAACCAGTAAGAGATTTGGAGCAGATAAATCGGAAGCGATACTCGCTGACCGTGCATTAATCGATCATCTCATCGCTGCGATTCCGCATCCGGTCCCAATAATTGTGGTTGGACCCGACCGCGCTGCTTTTGATACACGTGTTCAAGTTACGCAAGAAAGCCCAGCGTTTAGTGGTCCAGTTGCTGCAATTGCTGCGGGAATGAAGTTAGTGAGAACTGAGTTGGTAACCGTGTTTGCAACCGACATGCCTTTTGGTCCTTTATTGATTCCACAATTGATGGCTTCGCTAAACGAGACGTGTGAGGGTGTTTTACCGCTGGATGGAGCCGGCTTTGTACAGCCGCTGTGCGCTTTATATCGAGTCGACGCTCTCAATCGAGCGCTCTCTTCCTTTGAAACGGTCGTTGGCGAATCTATGCGTAAACTTGTTGCACATATGCGCGTTGTTCAAGTACCAATCAGTGTAGAAGAATCCCAATTACTGACAGATATTGATACTCAAGAGAATTTAATGACAGCACAAAAGTCATATAAAGCACTAAACAATCTTCAAAAAGAGAAGAGTTGAAAATGGACGCATGGATTGAAGCGCTAAAGAAAGAACTTGGGTTAACGACCGACATCGATAAGACGCTGATTTTAAATGTTGCACGTGATGCTGCGCACGCAGTTGAACGACCAGCGGCTCCCGTGACAACCTTTCTATTGGGTTACGCAGCTGCGCTTGGGGCTGACGTAAAGAGTGCAGCCGAAACGATCGAAAAATTAGCAATGCAGTGGCCCAAGAGCGAATGATCACACTCAATGAGCCATCGTGGAGCGATGCACGCAACGTTGCTGCAAGCATCGTTACGGTTTTACCAATTGAGACAATTCCACTGGTGCTATGTACAGATCGAACGTTGGCGACTGACGCGATTTCATTAGTTGACCTTCCCACATATGAAACCTCTGCCATGGATGGGTATGCAGTGGCTGGCACAGGGCCTTGGAAAATTGTTGGGGATGTAAAAGCTGGTGCTCCTATGACCCAGCGACTGATGACAGGAACAGCTGTTCGAATCGCAACCGGAGCCGTAGTTCCTGAAGGCGCACTGGGAATTCTCCGTTGGGAAAACGCCACTGTCGCGGGTGACGAACTCGTGGGAAATGTAGTTGCCGGGGAAGATATCCGCCCAGCAGGGCTGGAATGTCGAAAGGGGGAAGTCCTCGCTAGTGCAGGAACGGTACTAACTCCTTCCTGGATTGGTCTGCTTGCCTCTGCTGGCTTTGACTCGCTCGAAGTAATTCGTAAACCTCGCGTTGAAATTCTCTTATTTGGTGATGAAATTGCGCTACAGGGGATTCCCAGTGGTGGTTTGGTGCGTGATTCCCTTGGCCCTCAACTTCCAGCATGGCTTACTCGGATGGGTGCCGAAGTTGTCGCGCTGAGTTACGTTGCCGATGAAATTTCATTGGTCATTGATGCTGTTGCGCAGGCGAGTCTTCGCGCTGACGTAGTGATCACAACTGGAGGGACTGCCGACGGTCCACGCGATCATTTGCACGGTGCATTGGAGGCGTTAGGTGGCGTGCTGATTGTTGACCGGGTTAAGTCGCGTCCGGGTCACCCCATGTTGCTGGCAAGAATTAAGGAGGTGCCACTCTTGGGCTTACCTGGCAATCCACAATCTGCGATCGTGGGTCTCATGACTCTGGGTCAACCGCTTTTAAACACGTTATTAGGCAGGCCAACTAAGATTTTGGATTCAATCACAACTAGATCAGGAATAAATGTCCCAGAAGGATTTACGCGATTAGTTCTGGGCAATGTGCATGGAGAGTTCTTTGAGGAGAGCGGCTATTTGGGATCGGCGATGCTCCGCGGGTTAGCACAATCGACGGGTTTTGCGGTGGCCGCAAGTGGCCGGAGCGAAGCAGGATCCACCGTGTTATGGTTACCGCTCCCTTGAATGAGGATAAAACATTATGACAACAGAAAAAGCTTTTACGCATCTTGACGACAAGGGCCAGGCTCACATGGTTAATGTGGCCGATCGAGATATCACGGTTCGCACGGCTCTCGCTTCAGGCTTAGTAAAGCTGGCACCTTCGGTAGTTGCTCTCTTGCGCGAAGGAGGAATTCCGAAGGGAGACGTCTTAGCTACGGCGCGAGTAGCAGCCATTTTAGGCGCCAAACGGACTTCAGATTTGATTCCGCTTTGCCACCCGATTGCTATCCACGGAGTCGATGTCGAGCTCGAAATTATGGAGGCGGGTGTCGCTATCCGGGTTGAAGTCAAGACGGTAGATCGCACCGGCGTGGAGATGGAAGCGCTGACCGCGGTATCCATAGCGGGGTTAACGGTGATTGACATGGTCAAAGCTTTAGATCCGGGTGCGGTGCTGACTGATATCGGGGTTGATGAAAAGTCTGGCGGCAGAAATGGCAACTGGGTACGGGATTGAATAGATATACCGCACAAGTAATAACCGCCAGTAGTCGTGCGGCAGCGGGATTGTATGAGGACCTAAGCGGAAAAATTCTCGCGGAGGGTTTAACTTCGCTGGGGTACAACGTTTCTGAGGTAATTGTTGTTGCCGACGATAAAGAAAAAATCGCTGAAGAGATTTTACGAGCTCTGAATTGGAAGATTAACCTGATCGTAACCACAGGTGGAACTGGAGTATCTCCAACTGACATCACGCCAGAAGCGACAGCTCCCTTCATCGAAAAATTATTGCCAGGATTTTGCGAAGCGCTTCGAGCTCACTCGCGCGCTCGCGTTCCAACCACCGATTTAAGCCGTGGCTTAGCAGGAACTCATGGGACTTCTCTCATTATCAATCTACCCGGCTCAACTGGTGGCGTGCGCGATGGATTGGTGATCATCGAGCGCCTTGCAGGTCACATTTTGGATCAGCTCCGTGGGGTGGATCATTAAATGTTGACTGCTTTGATAACGACTGATCCGATCAGTGCTGGCGAACTTGCCAAGAGTGTTGAGTCAGATAAATATGGCGCGATTGTCACTTTTTCTGGCAATGTGCGTAACAATGATGGGGACAAAGTTGTTATTTCTCTGACGTATGAAGTACATCCGATGGCACAAGATGTACTCCTTGAAATTATTACTGAAGTTTCAACAGAGTACGACGTAGGCAATGTTGCTGCCGCCCATCGTTATGGTTCAATTCCGATCGGTGAAAGCGCCTTTATACTTGCGGTATCCGCTATTCACCGCGGGCCAGCACTTGCCGCATGTTCAAGACTTGTTGATGAAATAAAGTCCCGCCTGCCGATTTGGAAATATCAAGTTTTCGCTGATGGAAGTTCTGAGTGGGTAAACACCGCATGAATTCGCTTATCGATAACTATGGTCGCAAACATCGAGATCTTCGCGTTTCACTTACCGATCGCTGTTCACTTCGCTGCACGTATTGCATGCCTCATGATTTTTCTGATTGGCTGAAATCTGACCATCTTCTTGACACCGGCGAGTTGATGACTGTTATTAGAGTTGCGGTTTCCGTTGGAATTGAGGAAATTCGACTGACGGGAGGGGAACCGCTGTTGCGCGCCGATATCGTTGATATCGTTGCAAGAATTACTGCGCTCGAAAATGCCCCTAGCGTCTCATTAACAACAAATGGTTTGCGACTAGTTGAGCTTGCAAAACCGTTGGTAGACGCCGGTTTAGAACGAATAAATGTCAGTTTAGATACCTTGGACAGAACTCGTTTTACGACGCTCACTCATCGCGATCGAATCGATGATGTGTTTGCAGGACTTCGCGCCGCTAAAGAGGCAGGGCTCTCTCCAATAAAGATCAATAGCGTTTTAATGAAGGACATTAATGACGATGAAGCTCCCGCTTTGCTCAAGTGGGCGCTCGAAGAAGGATTCTCGCTCCGGTTTATCGAGCAAATGCCGTTGGATGCCGGGGGAGTATGGAATCGCGACACCATGGTCACTGCGGGGGCAATACTTGCATCCCTAGCTTCAGATTTTGATTTGGTAGCTGTACCTGGACGCGGATCATCTCCCGCGGAGGAGTTTTTCGTTAATGGCACCGAAGCAACCGTAGGAATTATTGCGAGTGTTACACAACCATTTTGCGGAGCTTGTGATCGGCTTCGGCTGACTTCCGATGGGCAACTTCGATCGTGCTTGTTCTCTTTGGAAGAGATGGATTTGCGAAAGGTAATCCGAAATCCTGAATTAAGCCAGGAACAGATCACGCAAGAATTATCCGTTCGTTTTTTCAAAGCGGTAGCAGGCAAACTTCCTGGTCACGGCATCAATGACCCAACTTTTATTCAGCCGCGTCGACCTATGTCTGCAATCGGAGGGTGACTTAGCCGCCTGCAAATTTAGGTAGGACATCAATTTCACTACCTGGAATTATCGCGCTATCAAAATCATGGCAGATCACCGAATTCACTAGAAATGAGCATTGGGGAATTACCCGGGCAAGCTCAGCGTTTGCGTTTGAAAAGTTCGTCAAAATTTCCCGCAATGTGCCAACGGGCACTTCTAGTCGATCAACGTTAGCGGCGGCACGAGCGGCTGCATAGAAGCGCACCTGAACGTATTCCATCTTCTCATTATCTCCTGCTGAACGGAAAGAAGCCAACCATCGGCTTTCTTGAAAACAGCCGAAAGCGGCCATCAGATTAAATAGCAAACTTCAATTACGCTAGTTCAATGGCATTTAAACGTGGAGAGCCCGACGAAAAGGGTTGGCGGAGGTTGGTTCAGGTCGTCGATCCGGAGCACCTTGGTGAAGAATTTCCGATTCAGAGTGAGCCACTTCTTATCTTGCATCATCTCTCTGACCTACATGTCTGCGATGCACAGTCGCCCTTAAGACCCGAATTTTTGGATAGATGGGCAGATCCTGATAGTCCCATCCGCGAACTGGTTGGAACGATTGGTACGTACCGCCCACACTCCATGTTGGCAACACAGGTTGTTGAAGCAATGGTTCAAGCGCTAAATAAAAATACTTTCGGAACACTCTCGGGTCATCCCGTAACTGCTGCAATCGTCACCGGAGATACAACAGATAATGCCCAGGTCAATGAAGTTGACTGGTATATATCGTTACTAAACGGTGGACATATTCATCCGGACTCTGGTTCATTTGAAAAATATGAAGGAGTCATGGATGACAATCCAGAGCACTACGATGTTAAATACTGGCACCCACATGGAACTCCGACTGGATGCGTGGATGATGAC
Source organism: uncultured Actinomycetes bacterium (assembly GCA_903928395.1). Classification (GTDB taxonomy): domain Bacteria; phylum Actinomycetota; class Actinomycetes; order Nanopelagicales; family Nanopelagicaceae; genus PALSA-747. The sequence goes on from CAIYQS010000171.1 coordinate 20,273, forward strand.
GCGCGCAGCAAATACGGGTTTCCTATAGTTTCCGGCTTGCTTGATAGTTGCCGCGCACCATTTAAGGCGACCGGCCTCAATGTTCCTTGGTTTGCCGTTCACGGAAATCATGATGCACTCTTACAAGGAACTGTCACGCCTAGTGATTCGACCCAAGCTGCTCAAATAGCCGATCGCAGATTCGAAGGATTACCATCCTCACTCACGTTAGAAGCCACATTATCGGCATTTAATGAAGTGGGACCTGCAGACTTTCCAGGAGTCAGCGATGCGCCCTATGCAGAAGTCACTCCGGACATACTTCGTCGCGCGGTTGAACGTGGAGAATTTGCGAGTAAGCACTTAGCTGCAAATGGGTTGCCAAAAGGACACGGTTTTTCCGAACATAATGTTGCGGAAAAAACCATGTATTACTCAACCGATGTAGGAGCGGTTCGGTTGATAGTTTTGGATACCGTCAACCAATTTGGTGGCTGGCAAGGGTCTTTGGATGAAGAACAGTTTGCCTGGCTCGAAACTGAAATAAGAACTTCTACAAAGCCTGTAGTTCTAGCGTCTCACCATCCATTGGTAACAATGTTTAATGACTTTGCTCCAATTGGTCGACGAATATGTCGTGAGGAAATTAGTGCGATGTTGGTGAAGTATCCCCAAGTCATTTTGTGGTTGGCGGGACATGAACACCGTCATCATGTGGAGTGGATTGGCGAGCAGCAGGAGAATATCGGTTTGTGGCAAGTCGAAACCGCGTCGCATATCGATTGGCCACAACAGAGTCGCATGATTGAGGTTGTTCGCGATGCAGCGGGCGACATTTTCATTGCATTGACCGTGGTTGACCATGCTGGAGGTGTTGATTATTCCGAAGCGAAAACTCCGCTTGAACTCGCGGCACTTTCGCGGTTGCTGAGCGCAAATGTCTGGCAGCGGCGCGAAGAGTTAGGAAGTATTGGAGGTTTTTCTTTTGGGCCAGGTACTCCAGAGATGAGAAACACCGTCCTTCGAATTCCTAACCGGATGTTGTTTAGTTAAAGATTTGAAATCCTGTAATTCGCTTTCTTGAGCCAATCCGGATTTACTACCACACCCCAACCGGGTTCAGAAGGAATAGCAACGTGACCATTTTCGACTCTAAATGGATCACCTAAAAATAAATTCTCTTGCCACGGATAGTAATCAGGACCTTCAATAGATAATTCTAAATACTTTCCTGGGTTGTCAATCGCTCCAAGCAAATGCATAGTGCACATGGTGACCAATGAGAGATTTGCGCTGTGGGGAGTGACAGAAATTCCTGCAGCTTTCGCCATTTGAACTACTTTAAGCGTGCGCCAGATCCCTCCCATATACATCACGTCAGGCTGCACTATATCTACTGCTCGTAATTCAATCATGCGTTGCCAGGTGGCAAGGTCCCAATCTTGCTCACCACCCGTTACGTCGAGCGAGAGCGCATCCGTTACTTCCTTGGTTTCAAGAAGTTCCCAATATTTGCATGGCTCCTCAAAATGTGAAATGCCATTCTCTTCCAGAAATTTGCCAACCTCGATTGCGCGCTTTGGGGAGTAGCCGCTATTGGCATCAACTAACTTCGCCACTTCTTCGCCAAGTGCCTTAGAAACCAAAGGGACTATTTCTTCCGTTCGATGCGGCCACTCGTCAATGTCGTTTCCACATTCGCTGGCTACACGCCATTTAAAGGCGTTGAATCCGTACTCATCTCGTAATTTAACTAGCCGGGCTGCTTCTGCTGCGGGAGTGATGTCACGCTTCATTGATGAGGCGTAGGCTCGCAAAAGCTTTGGCTGTCCGCCAAGTAGTTCGACAACCGGCTTGCCTTCTACCTTGCCCCGTAAGTCCCACAGCGCCGTATCTAGGCCGGCTATAGCGCGCGCCCGATAACTACCGGGGTATTTATGCTCTTTGGCCTCTACCCGGGTCACCAACTCGCCGATATCGCCGGCATCTTGTCCAAGGGTCCATGGGGCAACTTGACGATGAAATACCTCGGTGGTGATATCCGCGTTGTAAGTAGAAGTCTGCCCCCAGCCAATGTTTCCGCTATCGGTGGTTATTTTTACAAAGCAGACAAACTCATCATTGAATGTTTCAATTGATTTTATGGAGCCAAGCGTCATTTCTCGGCTTTAACGAAGACAGGAGTTGACCTGAAGGTGACTTTTACATTTGCGCCGGCGCCTAATGAAGCCGCATCCGAACTTGGGACTTGTGCTACAACTCGGCCACCAGCTGCAAGATCAATAGTCAATCGACAAGAGGCTCCTAAGAAGCTGGCAGAAAATACTTTCCCGTTTGCATCTGAGGTCGCTTCAACGTTGAGAGATTCTGGACGCACCAGAGCAATTCCGGTGCCAGATGTAATCGAGCCAGGCAAGGTAGGTACTCGTAGTCCAAGGATCTCAATAAATCCGTCGGAAACATTTCCACGAATTGGATTTGTTAGTCCCACAAACTCAGCGACGAAGGCAGAAA
>CAIYQS010000172.1 GCA_903928395.1 uncultured Actinomycetes bacterium
ACCCAGATGGATCATGCGAGTGAGAAGTTGATAGTTAATGCCCTGCTCGCTGCGCGGCCTGGTGATGGAATTATTGGAGAAGAGGGTGCGAACCGCCCATCGACGTCTGGAATTACCTGGGTCATTGATCCCATAGATGGCACAGTCAATTATTTTTATAACTTACCTGGCTGGAACATCAGCATTGCAGCTAAAGATGAAGAAGGTGTTCTCGTTGGGGTGGTCTATGCGCCAACTTTGAATTCCCTCTGGCAAGCAACGCGAGGCGGCGGATCATTCCTCAACGGAAAACGGATTCATTGCAGCGGAGCCGATCATTTGGAAGAATCACTAATCGCCACTGGTTTTTCATACGACCTTGGGGAACGGATTAACCAAGGAGAAAAAATAGCCTCCCTTATTCCTCGAGTCCGAGATATTAGGCGCAACGGGGCGGCGGCGGTGGATCTTTGCCACGTGGCTAGCGGGGCGGTCGACGGGTATTTCGAAACAGGGCTCAAAGAGTGGGATCTGGCTGCGGGAGGGCTAATCGCGCGTGAGGCGGGGGCTTTGGTCTCCGGTCGAAATGGGCAGGCAGCAGGGGAGGCCATGGTTATTGCCGCCGGTCCGTCCCTCCATGAGCTCCTAACGTTGGAAATTGGCTAGCCTCGCCCGGGTATGGCAAGATACGACCTTAAGCAATTTTCTCTATCTTGGCGGCTCCTCCAAGGGGTCCCATAAGCAAAGGATTACCCATGAACGTTTTGGATGCGGTTGATGCCGCCTCGCTCAAAAAGGGCATTATCAACTTCCGCTCTGGCGATGAGATCAAGGTCCACGTTCGTGTTATTGAAGGCTCCAAGAGCCGTATCCAGGTCTTCCAAGGTGTAGTCATTCGCCGCCAGGGTGCTGGCGTCCGCGAAACCTTCACAATCCGCAAGCTTTCTTATGGCGTCGGGGTCGAGCGTACTTTCCCGGTCCACACTCCTGTGATCGAAAAATTTGAGATGGTCCGCCGTGGCGATGTTCGTCGCGCGAAGTTGTACTACCTACGCGACCTGCGCGGTAAGGCAGCAAAGATCAAAGAGCGCCGTGGTGCTAACAATGAGTTCATCATCGAAGATGTAATTGTTGAGGAAGTCCTTCCGGTGGAAGTAGTAGCCGACGAAGTTGTTGAGACTTCAGTTGAGACTCCAGTAGTTGCCTCGGATTCAGCCGCAGAGACTGTAACCGAAACCGAACAAGCTTAATTATTTTTAAGATGCGCCTTCCTAAGAAGGGTTCGCTACTTCGAGAAGTTCCGATAATTGTTGTGTCGGCATTGATCGTTGCCGTCATTATCAAGACCTTTATCGTTCATTTCTTTTTCGTCCCTTCGGGTTCAATGGAAAATACTTTAAGAATTGGCGATCGAATTGCCGTCAACAAATTTTCTGCGATGTTTAGTGACATTCGTCGAGGTGAAGTTGTTGTGTTTAAAGATCCATCCAATTGGCTCGGCTCACCACCTGTGGCAACCGGAAATGTAATCGTTCGCGATTTAAAGCGTGCACTAGTGGATGTTGGAGTTGTGCCAGATCCTGCAACACAATATTTAGTGAAGCGAGTCGTCGGAGTGGGCGGAGATCATGTCGTTTGTTGCGATGTGAAAGGTCGACTCCAAGTTAATGGCACTTCGATTAACGAGAGTTACTTATTTCCTGGCAATACTCCAAGTGATTCTAAATTTGATGTAACCGTGCCTAAGGGTTTCATTTGGGTAATGGGTGATCACCGAGCGGCAAGTGCCGACTCTCGCTTCCATACCGATGATATCTATAAAGGATTTGTTCCACTGAAGGATGTAGTTGGTCGAGCGGAATTTGTAGTCTGGCCCCTAAATCACATTAAGTTTTTGTCTGTCTCTCACGACTTATCGAAAGTCCCGGTTAAAAAGAGTCCTTAATGTCTGGTATTGAAGCCTCTCTTCGAGCAAGTGGAATTTCCCGAATAGCGGGTGTTGACGAAGCTGGGCGTGGTCCGTGTGCAGGGCCACTGGTTGTTGCAGCAGTAATTCTCAAAGATCCGGACTCACCTTTTTTGTCGAGAGTTCGCGATTCTAAAGTCTTGAGTGAGAAGGTTCGAGAAGAGTTGTATGACGTTATCATCAGCGAATCCATAAGTTATTCGATTATAGAAATTTCACCTAACGAAATTGATGTTCTTGGACTTCACAAGTCCAATCTTGAGGGAATGCGTCGTGCCGTTAACTCCTTAAGTCTTGCTCC
>CAIYQS010000173.1 GCA_903928395.1 uncultured Actinomycetes bacterium
TACGTGAGTTTTCTTTACCCTGACCAAGTTGATCACCTTCATAGGTGTACCAAGCGCCAGACTTCTTGACGACACCAACTTCAACGCCAAGATCAATGAGCGATCCTTCGCGAGAAATACCCGTGCCATAAATAATGTCGAATTCGGCTTGCTTAAATGGTGGAGCCATCTTGTTCTTTACAACTTTGACGCGAGTACGGTTTCCGACCGCTTCTTGACCGTCCTTGAGGGTTTCGATTCGACGAACATCTAACCGAATAGACGCATAGAACTTAAGCGCCTTACCACCCGTTGTTGTTTCTGGAGTTCCAAAGAAGACACCGATCTTTTCACGGAGTTGGTTAATAAATATCGCCGTTGTATTTGATTGGTGAAGTGCACCAGTAATTTTGCGAAGCGCTTGCGACATCAATCGAGCTTGCAAGCCCATATGAGAGTCGCCCATCTCGCCTTCAATTTCAGCGCGAGGTACAAGTGCTGCAACAGAGTCGACAACAACAATGTCCAGTGCTCCAGAACGAATCAACATATCCATGATTTCTAGCGCTTGTTCACCAGTATCTGGCTGCGAAACTAACAGCGCATCGATATCTACACCGAGCTTCTTTGCATACTCTGGATCGAGCGCATGCTCCGCGTCAATAAATGCCGCGATACCACCAGCTTTCTGCGCATTTGCAATTGCGTGAAGTGCGACAGTTGTCTTACCTGAAGACTCTGGTCCATAAATTTCAACGATACGTCCTCGTGGCAATCCGCCGATTCCGAGGGCGATATCAAGAGCGATAGATCCGGTAGGAATGACCTCCATGACCTGTGGGCCACGATCACCCATCTTCATCACTGAACCTTTACCGAACTGACGCTCAATCTGGGCTAGGGCGGTGTCGAGGGCTTTGCTTTTGTCTAGCGATTGCTTTTCAGAAGCCTTATCGGCTTTATCTGCTGCCATTGTCTGCCTTTCTCTCTTAACTCAGATGAGTTCATCTGTACGGTCCAGAAGGTACGGAAGACCACCGACGGCGGGAGACTAGCTCGCGCGGAAGTGTGGAACCGCTCTGGTTGGGTGTGGATATCGTACCGAACATCTGTTCGAATGGCTAGGACACGCCGAAATCTTGGGATTTCATGGTCCAGTTCCGGCCCCGACCACCACAAACCGACCACCAAGTTGAGCGATGTAAATATTTAGAAAATTCCCGAATTCATTTGTTTTATGAGTCACGGCCAACAGCCAAGCGACCTTGGCATTGCTGGGAATGCTTCCGCTCCAGCCACCAATCGCTACCCCAAGACCATTGCTGCAGGGATGCAGTCCAATGGAATTGAGAGGAAGAGTGACTCCATAAATCAAGTCGATTTTGATCGGCAGCAGATTCTGCTTTTGAAAATATGAGGTTGCGACAGTGGATAAAGTTTTGGCAAGAGCACTGGTAATTTGGACCTTGAAAAAACGATTTACTCCGCACTTTGGCAGCGTCTTCACCAGGCGTTGATTTGCAACTAGATAAGTCGAGTCCTGCCAAATCAAACCCTTCGAGGTCATAACGCACATCTGAGTTCCGCCTTTACCCCCTAGCTGAACTATCTCTTCATTTTCTAATCCGCACTTGCTTCCAAGGGAGCGTCCAAAAATCCCCACATTAGAGGCTTCAACCGATGAGAGAGTTCCGAAGAGCACAAGTGCCGATAACAAGGCAATGAATTTGTGACGACTCATGAGTCCGAGTTTAATTCTCGCTACCTTGGAAAAAGCTAACGTTGAATGGGAAATTCACTCATCCCCCAGTTTCGGTTCGCCCAGCAGGAATTTGGCGTACAGGGCAGTAATCGCTTCGCTTGAATTCGAAATAATGAACCGCTTATCTCGGGAGAGTTCGCCATGGACAAGTTTGAAGTCTCGAGCGCGCAGCCCGAAGGCAGTTGCTAACTCTTTGATCGCAGCGGCGTTTGCTTTGCCATCTACGGCTGGGGCTTGGACAGCTACTACCAATCGAGGTGGATCCCCTGCCGTGCCACCAACCTTGTTTCGTGAAGCGTTTGGACGAACTCGAATTTCGATCAATAGGTCGGCCATGATCTAGCGAAACTTTGGTGGCATCTCTGGATTGTGGGCGACGATCGCCTTCCAGATATCACCTGCTTCAAAGCCGCGAGCAAGCGCTTCATTTACAGTAAGGCCACCGAGTTCGGCGTGGACGATGTCGCGAGAATAGGTATCCGAGTCGCTAAAATACTCGGAAAGACGAAAGCGTAGTTCTGTTATTCGCATCGCCATTACTTATAGTGCACGGGCGAGTTGATCGGCCTGCTTATTACTGCCCTCAAGGGAGAGCGGAGAAGCTATTTGGCCAATGAGCCAATGCAGGACAGTTCCCGCAGAATCGCCAAAGAGTTCGACCAGGGAGTTCTTAACAAGAATCCAGAGGGGATGATCGGTCATCGTCACAAACTTAGCTATATCGAGCGGATCAGTTTCGACCATCTTGCGCAGCGCTGGGTCCTTAGAAATTTCTACGGAAAGGGCAAGGAGCGCATCGCGCTTTGTAGGCGCTTTCTTGGCGATTGCAAAGAGGCGACGAATCTCCGATTCCAAAAGGGAAGTCATCATCTCTTCTTTGTCGCTGAAGTGGTTATAAACCGTAGCGCGCGAGACTTCGGCGCGAGCAGCGATATCGAGCATATTTGATTCATAGGAACCAACTTCAGTGATCACGATCTTTGCCCCAGAGAGAATTGCGATA
>CAIYQS010000174.1 GCA_903928395.1 uncultured Actinomycetes bacterium
GACATATGGTTTTGCGCTCATTCGATTACTTGTTGGAAGACCGTAGCGCGAAGTGAAGAGTTTAATTTTTGCTAACCAATTTCCATTGCGACCCTTAGCAAGCGCATCCCAACGGCTCAAGAATTCTTTACTGATCCGATCCTTGGTCTCTCCCGTTGCAACTGCAATTTTAAATGGACGAGTATTTGACCAACTAGGAGCGGTCAACGCATCGGTAAGAATCTGATCCAGGATTTCCTGGGGGACTGGCTTATCTTTTATGAAGTCTCGGGTTGTGCGCCTTGAGGCTAGGAATTCTGAGAAATAGATTGGGTTTGGGGGTTTGTCTTCTGAGTTCACGCAAATCCATTCGCTAAGAGAGTTCTTCAAGGACCTTTCCGGCAAATTCTAGGGTAGTTGAAGTGCCACCAAGGTCCTTGGTGGCCACTCCGACTGCTAGAACTCGTTCAACCGCCTCATTGACCCTTACGGCTGAATTCGCTTCGCCGAGGTGTTCCAACATCATAGCTGCGGCACGGATGGCACCGATCGGATTTGCGAGGCCCTTGCCGGCAATATCTGGAGCAGATCCGTGGACTGGTTCAAACATTGATGGAAAGCGGCGTTCGGGGTTGATATTGCCACTCGGCGCAATGCCGATCGAACCGACCAGGGCGGCGGCCAAGTCAGAGAGGATGTCACCAAATAGATTGGAGGCGACAATTACATCAAAATTTTGAGGCTGCAATATGAGCGCTGCGGCAAGAGCGTCAATAAGTACATCTCGTGAAGTGATGTCTGGATTCTCATTCAAAAGCCCATGAACAACTTCATCCCAAAAAGGCATCGAGTAAATGATTCCATTTGATTTTGTAGCTGAGACTAAATACTTTTTGCGGCCGCGAGCTTTTTCGATCGCATATTGAGTTACGCGAGTGATTCCACGACGCGAGAAAACCGCAACTTGGAGAGCAGTTTCGAAATCTGAATTTGAGGCGAACTTGCCACCAATAGGGCTGTACTCGCCTTCAGTATTTTCTCGCACGATCAGGATGTCGATGGGTGCTCTTGATGAAAGTGGACCTGGGATTCCTGAAAGAGATTTGATAGGTCGTAAATTAATGTACTGATCAAATTCGCGGCGGATCGGGATCAAAAGTCCCCATAAAGTTTCATAGTCGGGAATGTCAGGGCTCCCAATTGCTCCTAAGTAGATAGCATCACTCTTAGACATGATCTCAAGGCCATCAATCGGCATCATTCGACCGTGCTGGTGGAAGTAGTCAGAACCCCAGTCAACGGATTCCCACTCCACTTTAAAGGCCTCCTGCCCGGCGACCTTGTTCACTATCTCGATAGCAGCGGGGGTTACTTCAAGTCCAATGCCGTCGCCAGCGATCGAGATAACTTTGTAAGATTTCAAGTCTACTTACCTTCCTCCAGATGCCAAACTTCGCGGAGTTCAATGAGATTCCCATACCCGTCTCCCAGGTTCACAATGACGTTTTTAAACCATTCTGCCCACTTTGTGTTCGCCTCTGAGCGACTCATCTTTTCAAGAGCAGTCTGCTTATCTGGCACTGCTTCGAAGTAGCCGACGGCAATCGTTCCACGTCGAAAAATTGTGTAGTTAGAGAAGCCGGCGTCATTTATATCTTTGACCAGTTCTGGCCAGATCTCGCGGTGTCGCTTGTCGTATTCAGCTTCCATGCCCTCGTAAATTTCAAATGTAAAACAGACTCTTTCCATGGAATTCCCTTTCGCTAAGCACTCGAGATGTGTAAGGCCCGCAAAAAACTAAGTTTAAATCGAGCCATTGACAGCGCTTTATACTATTGGATACGTTTCCACAATGTAAGGGCACTTAACCAACGAGTGGGGTAAAAATGTCAAAAATTAGAGTTGGAATTATTGGAGCCGGCTCCTGGGTACTCTCATCACACATCCCTAGTTTGATGCGACATGACGATATTGAATTTGTCGGGGTTTCTCGAAAAGGTGCAGATGTTCTGGAGCGCATTAAAAATAAGTATGGATTCAAGGTCGCTTCAGAGAACTACCAAGACATTTTAAATGCTGGAGTTGATGTAGTAGTGGTCGGTAGTCCTTCCGGTTTTCACTACGAACATGCGAAGGCGGCGCTGGAATCTGGTGCGCATGTCATGTGCGAAAAGCCTGTCACTATTAACCCTGAAGACGCTTGGGATTTGGTTGATATTGCCAATCGCGAAGGTAAGGCATTAACGGTCTCATTTGGGTGGAACTACATGCCAATCGCCCGTGGTGCGAAAGAATTGATGGACAAATACGGCATTGGCAATTTAGAACAGATGTCGATCAGTATGTCATCTGCAACTCGTGAATTGCTCACTAACACTGGTGCATATCCCGATGCCGACAAGGACACTTTGCCCGAACAAAAAACATGGACGGACTCCAAACTTTCTGGAGGCGGATATGGTCAAGCTCAACTTTCCCACGCATTTGGACTGGCTTTTTGGCTAACTGGCGCACGCGCTGAAGCCGCATTTGCTTTGATGTCGAGCCCCCATGGCGCACCTGTCGAGATGCATGATGCAATTTCATATCGCTTTGAAGGCGGGGCAATCGGTTCAGTCGCCGGAGGTTCAGCACACACTCAAGCTGCAAAGAAATATCATGCGGTCGAAGTTCGTGCCATTGGTGATGAAGGTCAATTGTTGATTGACTTGGAACGAGCAGCTGTATGGCTCTATTCAAAGGGTGAAAACCATCACTTAGTACTCGATGACGATGCAGGTTTCTATAACTGTCTTGGTCCAATTGATGCCGTGCTGTCAGCAGCACGGGGTGAAGAGTTCGTCAACTGCGCTCCTGGTGAACTCGGTGCGCGCACCGTAGAAGCACTCGACTTGGCCTACAAAAGTGCCAGCAGCGGAAAGTTGGAAACGCGTTCTTAAAGTAGATTTTGGAGCAAACTTTTGGTGGACTGCTCCGCAAAATCGCTGATTCCAGAGAGTTTGCGCCACTTTTCGTGCACCAACTCCATATCGTCTGCCGATAAGTCCTGGATTCGAAATGGTGCGTTCTGAACGTGGAGCTCAACTGTCCTATCACCATATGTTGCTGACACTTTCGCTGCTCCGGGTGCTACATCTCCAAAGATGATTTCAACAGGTCCGAGCCACTGTTCATGCCCAACAATATTAAATGGATCACGGCCGGCAACCAATGAGCGAACAATTGCTTCTGGGCTCCACCATGTTCCGCCTCTCGAACCATCGAGCGTAGTTGCAAGACTAGCTGCTAATGTCACCATTGCAGAATCAGGAGTTCCATTTTCCGCTAGAAGGCGAAGCAATCCTTGTACCGCCGCGGAGGCAAATCCCGTGGCAAAGTATGTCCTAAAATGTAGGGTTGAAATTCCGTCGAGTAAATACCTGTCACCCATGACTTTGTCGTAGTCTATAAGCGCTGTTTCCTCCCCATTAAACATTGTGATGACACCTCGCGGACCACTCCAAATATCGTGGATATAAGGTGCATTTACTTGTGCCGCTGTCACCGCTGTGATCGCCAATGAGGTTGCAACCGCCCTGTTGTATTGCGTCGCTCCAGCACGTTCAAACCCTGCTTGTGGTGGGCCTGTCATTGTCGAAAGCGTCATTTTGAGTGCCGCAATTTGGTGCTCGGCAGGCAGGTCCCAATAACGTGCCAAAGCGGACGTAGCCGCAACTGCGCCACTGGTCGTGGTCAAATGCCAATTACTCCGATGGGAAACTCCAAGTAAACTAGCAATAGAGCGTCCGGCTCTATATCCGAAGAAAGCTGCATCGATGAGCTTTTCGAGGGATGAATTATCTTCACGATAGGCGGCAATTAAAACAGGCCAGATAATGGAACCCGGATGCGTAAGAACATCCCAGTCAACGTCATCTAGGTCATCTGCACTACCCGCAAGCGCTAGGTAGTTTGCTGTGGCAGTTATTCCCGTGCGAGTCAGCTTTGGATATTTCTTTGATCCAGAATGAACTCCAGCAATAAAGTCCTTGAGTGCGCTTTCTATTGATTGCGAAGTCTCTTCATTAATTTGAACCTCAGCGGTGGCGAGGCGAATGAGTAGATCTTCCCCCACGCAAACCGATGTCATTTATTTGCCAAATCCTTGGTCGGTAAGACTTTCATGATTGCGGAAAACCGTCGGAATTACGATGGTTTTGGGAGCTCCGCCATCGATTAACTCCTTAATGAGCTTGGCGGCATACTTTCCCATGATTTCAGGGTCGCGGTGAACCGACATCAGATTGGGCGAGAGAATGTCGAAAAATGGCCATTCATCTAAGGCGATAAATTTTATATCCGTATAAACGCTCTTGTTCAAATCTTTGAGAGCGTAAAGGGCTCCACCAGAGGGACCTATTCCGCCTGTCAATATTGCCGTTGGAGGATCTGGGAGTTGAAAAAGTTTAAGAGTTTCTTCCTTTGCAAACTTCTCAGAAAAATCTTTGAGCTTCACTAAGTCAGTGGGAATTTCTAATTTTGCCTCTTTGAAGGCGCGTTCGTATCCTTCGAGGCGGTTGCGCGTTACATATATGTTGCGCGGCCCAGAGATAAAGGCAATGCGGGTGTGACCTTCAGAGATGAGGTGGGAAACCGCATCATGTACTCCCGAGGCGTGATCACACAACAACGAACTCGTTTTTAAATCGGGCAATTCACGATCCAGTAGGAGTACTGGAGCATTAAAATTTTTGAGATTACTCTTCACGTCGACTGTGTTTTCTGAGACAAGAGAACAGATTATTCCGTCAACTCTACGACTTTTTAGCAGGTTTAAATTGTTGCGTTCATTTGTTTCACTTCCTCCTGAGTTCACCAGGATCATCGAGTAGTGCGATTTTTGAAGTTCGATCTCGCAGCTTTGAGCGATGATAGAAAAAAAAGGATTCATGATGTCGCGGATCATGAAACCTATTGTCCGGGTGCTTCCCCGACGCAAGGATTGAGCTAAATGATCAGGTTGATAACCTAATTCCTCTGCCGCTTTCTCCACTCGTTTTCGCATACTTTCAGATACAGCCTTGTGGCCAGAGAGAACTCGGGAGACGCTTGAGATAGCAACTCCGGCGCGTTCAGCAACATCTTCAATGCCGACCCGACCCGCAGTCTTGGATTTCACTCGTTCCCACTCTCTCAAACAACGCAACTGAAGTTATGTAACAAAATTGTTATCACTTCAAATCTTTCAGGGAACAATCTAGTGCGCCGTCGTGCCTAAAAAACGCTCTTCCTAAAAAAAGACTTAAATAAAAATTGCATGAAAACCATTGACAAGGTGCGCTGCCTGCGTACCATTGGAAACGTTTCCACACAACGGGGTAAAGGGGAGTGCTTTGGACCTCACGATAACAAGTATTGAGACGGAAGCTGTTCGAGTGCCTCTAGAGACTGTTTATAAAGGCAGTCACTACAAGATGACACATCGTTCGACAATTATCACTCGCATTCACACAGCGTCCGGTTTATACGGTGAGGCCTATGCCGGCGATGAAGATGCCGGGCTTATGGATATTGACGAGATCATTCATGGGGAAATCGCACCGAAGATAATTGGTAAAGATGCCTCTCACATCGAATTGCTATGGGAGTTAGCGCGTCCCGCCACATGGGATATCTTACGCGACCGCCGATTGGGACTCGTTGCCTGTGCCTCTATTGACGTGACTTTATGGGACCTTTTTGGAAAATCACTGGGAACACCTTTATGGAAGCTTTGGGGCGGATATCGCTCAAAGGTTCCAGTAATCACAATTGGCGGCTATTACGGAAGTGACCTTTCAATTGAAGAAGAAGTCGAATATTTGCTAAATGAACAATTTGCAGGAATGAAATTTAAGATTGGTGGACTCTCGCCTCAAGATGATGCGCAACGTTTTAAACGTGCCCGCAAAGTTGGTGGCGATAGCTTCCGCATAGCAGTTGATGCAAATCAGGGTTACACCGTCGCAGATGCCATCAAATTTTCACAATTGGTTGCCGGCGATGATTTGCTCTGGTTTGAAGAGCCTTGCCAATGGCAGAACGATATTCGCGCAATGCGTGATGTGCGTTACGTAGGGGGCGTCGCAGTAACTGCCGGTCAAAGTGAATTCTCGGCAGCCGGTTGCCGGAATCTTATGGAGGCGGGCGCAATCGACTATTGCAATTTCGACTCTTCTTGGTCTGGTGGACCCACGGAATGGCGGCGCGCAGCAGGTGTGGCTTCTGTATATGACGTGAAAATGGCACACCATGAAGAACCGCAAGTCGCTTCGCATTTACTTGCATCCATTTCACACGGAACTTATTTGGAGTTTTTCCATCCCCGTCGCGATCCAATCTGGCACAACATGATTGCAAATCGACCAGCGCTTAAAGGTGGGTACATGCAACTTACTAACGCTCCTGGACTCGGCTGGGAATTGGATCGTGATTACATAAACAAGTATTTAATTTCTACAAGAAAGACAGATAAAGCGGGTGACGAATAATCGAGTTTTGTCCAATGGAAGTCGGGCAAAAAATAGCAACATCCAATCAAAGAAAGGTATGTGTATGAAAGTAAAAGCAAATAAAGGTAGCAAAGTAGCTATTGCACTTTCAATTGTTGCAACACTGCTTGCTATTCAAATCGCTCCGGCCAACGCTGCCGATGTTCCTTTCCGCCCAGCCGTACCTGGCAGTGGAAAAGGACTCACCATCGGAATGATTGGTCTCGCCGACTCCATTGGTTTCGGTAAGAGTGTTCATGATTCGATGGCCCTGCAAGCCAAGCTTGCTGGAGCAAAGTTCATTTTCTGCGATTCAAACTTAGATGCAGCAAAGGCTCTTAACTGTGCCAAGCTCTTGAAGTTGAAGCACGTCAATGGATATCTGAACTTCCAGCCAGTATCAACAGCCGCTGCAGCCATCTGTAAGGCCGGACCTCAAAATGTTCCGATCATCTCAATCGATATCGAACAAGACCCATGTAACACGGCATTTATGGGGGCAGACAATTCGCACGCTGGCTTTGTAGCTGGCGCAGCTCTTGGTAACTACTTCAAGAAGAACTTCAACTGTCAGTATGATGCTTGGATTTCTTTGGAAGATTACGGTGTCGGTCTCGTGAATGAAGCTCGTATGGGTGGATATCGCGATGGCTTCGCGAGTATTTGTGGCGCGCTGGACCAGACAAAGGTCCACAAGTATGACGCAGGTCGTTTGGACTTGGCGTTGAAGGTAATGCCTGATGCTCTCACCAACTTGCCAAATATGCACCACATCATCGTCGTTGCTATTAACGATGAAGGTATTCAAGGCGCATTTTCCGCAGCTAAGGCAGTCGGACGTCAAACCGACCTTTATGCTGCAAGTCAAGGCGCTGCCCAATCTGCTTGGTGCGACATCAAGAACAATCCAAACTGGATTGGTGCTACCGCCTACTTCCCTGATCACTACGGTGAAATTGGCATTCCTTACTTGATCGACTTGATTAAAGGTAAGAAAGTTCCATATCACCTCAACATCCAGCACGTAGCCGTCAATGCAGGCAACATCACAAAGGTATTCCCTACTGCTGCTGCTTGGTTTACATCACAAAACTGCTAAAAACTCTGTAAACGAAAACGAAATCGGAAACAGAGAAATAAGAAAGCGATGCAAATCCGTTTGAATCTCATTAGGAGGGGGACAGGTAATGAGTGAAGTTCTTGTAGGTCTACACGATATTCGAAAATCCTTTAATGGAGTCGAAGTCCTGCACGGCGTGGACCTACAACTTCACGCAGGCGAAGTACTCGCCTTGCTTGGCGAAAACGGAGCCGGAAAATCAACTCTGGTGAAGATTCTGGCAGGCGATCTTGAGCCTGACGGAGGAAGTATCGAACTCAATGGGATCAAGTTGGCGAGATTGGATTTTCACCATGCTCGCCAACTTGGTATCCGTATGATTTTTCAGGAACTCAACGACGCACCTGATCTCACCGTTGCGGAGAACATCTACCTCGGTGAATGGCCGAATCATCTGGGCTTGGTTAATCGCTCAAAAATGACAAAAGAAGCAGAAGCACTTCTGGGAAAGATTGGAATTAACATCGAACCTAGCGCGGTTGCAGGCACGCTTCGCGTGGGTGAACGTCAACTACTGGAAATCGCTCGCGCACTTTCGCAAAAGGCAAAGATTTTGATTTTGGATGAACCGACCGCTGCACTTTCAAATGCCGAAGTTGAGCATCTTTTTGCGGTTATTGAAACTTTGCGCCAGTCAGGCGTTGGAATGATCTATATAACCCATCGTTTAGATGAAGTAGCACGTATAGCGGACCGTGTTCAAGTGCTTCGTGATGGCAACTCTATTATTACTGCGAACGCGAAGACGACAGACCGCGCATCTCTAGTAAATGCCATGCTTGGGACCCAAAACCTTAGTACGGGTCGACCAACACCAGGCGCATCCGGCAAATCGGCTCTTAAAGTTGAATCGCTAGGCGACGGGCGCGATTTTCATAATATTGATTTCGATCTCAAAGAGGGTGAAGTTGTCTGCCTCTTTGGAAAGATAGGCTCAGGAACTTCTGAAATTATCGAAGGTCTCTATGGCTTACGCCCCATTAAACAAGGTGAGGTAGAGATATTCGGGAAGAGAGTAAAACTTGCAAACCCGGTTCATTCTGTTGACAATGGATTGGGTTACCTCCCAGCTGATAGGCAACGTTTGGGCTCTTTCGGACCGCTCTCGGTTGCGCAGAATTTAGCGGTTCGTTCATGGATGAAGATGTCCACATGGTTTTTCGTGCATAAATCTGAAGAAGAGAAGGCGTTCGATCAGTGGAAGGATTCTCTGAGTATCGTTGCAAAACGGGGCTCTCGCCAGGAAATCGTGACTCTATCCGGCGGAAACCAGCAGAAAGTACTTCTTGCACGTTGGTTCGAGTCCGCAGCCCCAGTGCTGCTTTTAGTTGAACCTACGCGAGGCGTGGATGTAGGGGCTCGTAGAGATATCTATGAAATTATTCGCCAGCAAGCCCGAGAGAGGAACACTGCAGTCCTTGTTGCTACCTCTGATTACGAGGAAGTAGTCCTGCTAGCCGATCGGGCACTCGTTGTCTCCAAAGGTATCATCGTGAAGGAGTTCCATGGAGATGAAATCAATTCAACCAACCTAATCGCCGCGGCAAGTTAACGGGAGAGGCATCAGATGCTAGGAATGAAAGAGCTGGTTCAGAAACAGAGCAAGACTGACGGTCAGAAGCGTGGAAAAATTCCTGATGTTGCTGCACTTTTTGGGTTTCTTGTCGCATTAATTATTCTCTTTTCGGTGACAAGCCCATATTTTTTCCAATGGGATAACTTCACTAACATTCTTGTTGCCTTGGCTGTAACAGGCATTGCCTGTGTGCCATGTACCTTCCTGATGATTGGTGGACAAGTTGACCTTTCTGTAGGTTCTTCTGCGGCAGTGTCCGGCATGATCGCAGCAAAATTCGTCGGACATCACGGAATCATCGTTGGCGTTGGTTGTGCGATGCTCTTTGGTCTCGTTCTTGGTCTGATTAATGGTTTTCTAGTTACTGTCATTGGAGTCAATTCATTAATCACAACGCTTGGCGGATTGGCCACGTTGTATGGAATCGCACTACTAATTGGAAATGGACAAACTCTTGGAGTTCAAAAGTTTGACACGCTAGGTACTGCTCAACCGCTCGGCATTCCGCTCCCGGTGATTATTTTCGTGACCCTTTCGATCATCGGAATCATCGTCTTGCGTCAGACTGTTTATGGTCGCTCACTTTACGCAATTGGATCTAATCCAAATGCGGCGCGCGTAGTCGGTATACGTACTAGAAAGATTCTCTTTCTCACATTTATAGCCTCTGGCCTCTCATCGGCTCTCGCTGGTTTGATCCTCTGTTCACAGCTATCACAGGGCGATCCAAACGCGGCAAAGGGCCTTGAGCTTCAGGTAATAACCGCCATTGTTCTTGGTGGTGCCAGTCTTGCCGGTGGTCGTGGCTCTATGTTGGGAACAATTCTCGGACTCCTCGTGATTGGTGTATTGAATAACGGACTTAACTTGCTCGATGTGCAACCATTCTGGCAGAACGTTGCTCAAGGCCTCATGTTAATCATCGCGGTTTCCTTTGATCAGGTCCGTCAGAAATTAAACCAACAACGAGGGTAGTGGAGAGTGAATTGACATGGGTGCACGAGTTATCGGCGGAGATCTCGAAGGCAAATCGGTAGTCCTCACTGGTGCATCGGGAGGAATAGGTGCGGCACTTGCTCGTGGATTCGCTGAAATGGGGGCTCATGTCGTCGCCGTAGATATGCCTGGGAGCAAGATCGTAAAGATCGCTGAGGAGTTACCAGGGAATATGCACGTGGGTATTGAACTCGATATAGGGGAACTCTCCGCGCACGCTAGCCTCTTCGAACTTGCCCAATCAATGGCCCCACTCGCGGCGTTAGTTAATTGCGCAGCATATCTCAAGCGGGTCGACACTGTTGATGACGTAACGGAAGCGGATTGGGATCAGCAAGTCGATACAAATCTTAAGGCCGCATTCTTTCTTAATCGTGCTGCGTATCACTCCTTCAGACGCCATGCCCAACATGGCGCTATCGTAAATTTCAGTTCGCAAGGTTGGTGGAGTGGTGGATTTGGTGGCTCCGTTGTTTACGCTTCAAGCAAGGGTGGAATAGTGACTATGACACGTGGTTTAGCTAGATCATTCGCTAAAGACAATGTCCGCGTGAATTCTGTAGCGCCGGGAGGTGTCAACACTGCGATGATGCAAAACCAGACACCGGAACAACTTGCATCATTTGTGTCGATGATTCCGCTTGGTCGACTCGCCGAGCCGGAAGAATTAGTCGATGGAGTAATCTTCTTATCTTCAGACTCCTCCAGCTATATAACTGGCGCGGTGCTCAATGTGTCAGGAGGTCAACTCATGTATTAGTGGTGGGCCGCGATTTCTAGGTAGGAGACTGATGCGACTACCAGAAGACTGGCAAACCAAAGTTTGTCGCTGGAACTCTTAGGTCGATTGCGTCTGGTTTGTATTGCCACTGTAACTATCGGTGTCAAAGAGATAAGCACTTGTGATTGAAAGACGTGGTGGGTTCGAAGTGAAAATGCAGTGAATATCCAGCCAAGGGACATGAACAGTGAGCGGAAGGTGAATATGGGTAGAAGTGATCGCTTAAGATGCTTGGGAAAACGAACAATTACCCCAAGCGCCCCACTCAATAACTGTTGCAAGGCGATGACCTCATATATTGGCAATGAATATCCGGTTAATTTTGATAACAAGATTGCGACCAAGGCTGCAACGGCTCCTTGGCAAAATATGAGAAAAAATGTATTCCGAGCGCGGATACCTAGAGTGTTGCTGATGACAGAGATGCACCCCGCGGACATTGCAAGCGCCACCACTCCGATAATTGGCGAGAACTGTAATCCAAAGAAAATTAGATTGAGGAAGAGAACAAATATCGGACTGAGGGCTTGTCCCACCAACGAGGTTGCTGGAGTACTTTTTTCTATAATGAAAAAGACCATAAAGGCACCCACCGTAGTAAAGAAAGCTGCCAAAACTAAGAGTAAAAACTCCTTGGAAGTTGGTATTTTAAAGTTATCGGTTCCAAGGGAAATTGATAGGGCGATTAATCCATTGAGAAAAAATAACGGTCCTATAGGTTCAAATCTTGGCAGCTCATCCATCACATTTCGTGTCAATACAGTTCCAATGCTCACCGAAAGCACGGCGAGTAGAGCGAAGATTACGACCATAATTCCAGAATTGTTTCATAGTTTTAACGGATTGGAGTAAGTTGCATGAAAGGAATAAAATCTGATCCGGACAGTTATTTTTTAACCAACGACTATTTCACCAACCCCTATCCATTTTTTCTAGCAGCGCATGACGAGGGTATTAAAATATTTTGGAGCAAGAAAATCAATGCCTGGATTGTGCTTTCCTATGATGAGGTTGAATCTGGACTAGCATCGCCGGATTTCAATTCAGCGCAACGAATTGAAAAAGCAGTTCAACACTTTTCGGCTCAGGAGCAAGCGAGCTCACATTTGGCAATTGATGTTTTAGAGAATTGGATCGTATTTCAAGATCCACCAAATCACACTCGTCTGCGGAAATTGGTTAATAAATCTTTCACCCCACGCACGATTGCAGCACTTCGTCCTCAAATCGAGAAATTGGTAGATGACCTACTCGTTGAAGCATTTGTGAGTCCAAGAGAGTCTGTCAATTTCGTTGATCGGGTCTCATTCATGATCCCATCAATGGTAATTTGCGCTCTGCTCGGCATTCCGAGCGAGAGACAAAACGATTTACGACGATGGTCCGATGCCATAGCTGGATTGAGTGCTGCCGCACAGGCATCCGAAGCAGACATCCGGTCGGCAAATGAGGCAGTTGTCGAAGCGGAACATTACCTTCTGGGGCTTTTTGACCAGATACGCAGTAACCCGAATGAGACCCTTCTTTCAAAATTACTTACTCCTGAGGGGACTGGAGATCAACTTTCTGATCTTGAGTTAGTTGCAATGACGGTTCAATTATTTTTTGCAGGGTTTGAAACGACAGAAGGACTCATGGGGAATTTGTTAATCGCGCTTTTAACCCATCCACAATCTCTCAAGGAGCTCATGGGTGAACCTGAGTTGCTTTCAGGTGCCATCGAGGAATGTCTGCGATTTGATTCCTCGATAATAAAACAATCGAGAGTGGCAAGCCGCGATGTGCAAATTGGTCCAGAATTAATAAGGGCAGGGGATTACGTACACTTTATGATAGCGGCTGCAAATTGGGATCCCAGGAAATTTGAGAGACCAGAAGTTTTCGATGTCAAGCGCACTGAAAACGATCATCTCACCTTTGGCCATGGAATCCACTTCTGTATTGGAGCCCCTATGGCTCGCTTAGAAACAGAAATTCTATTTTCAAGATTGCTGCCCCGTCTTAGCAAGATTGCAATTAATGAGAACCAGATTCAATATCCGGATCTCTTAGCTATCCGTAAACCAAAAGCGCTGCACATCAGTGCACGTCAGTATTAGAATTTGTATAAGGCTTTGGCGTTTGAATTGCAGATCTTCTCTTGCTCACTAGCGCTTAGACCCGAGATGTAGTCCCTCATAAAATCAATAATTGTTGCATATGATGAGAAGAGTCGATCAACTGGCCAGTTTGATCCCATAACGCAACGATCTGGACCAAAGGCTTCAACCGAGCTATCAGCCCACTTTCGTAGTGATTCCTTGGTAAAACGAGGATCAGTCATTCCAATACCTGATAGCTTCATAGTTACGTTTGGTGCCTGGGCAAGCTCTTTGATTGCGTTCTTCCAATTGTCGAAATATTCATCGTCGCGCTTACGTGGGAAGCCGATGTGCTCAAGCACAATCTTCAAATCTGGGTGGCGACGAGCAAGATTGAGCGCCTCTGCCATGTTTTGCCACTCACAATCCAAATCAAAAATCAGATCCTTTTCTGCCATGTAGGTCAGTGATGCTTCGTAGTGCGAATTGATTGACTTTGACGCGAGCATTGGTTCCGCATTGAAATCACGGACTCCAACAAAAAGCTTAGACTCTTGGTGTTCGACTAATTGCGCGAATGCAGTTGGCTGACCAAGTGCGCAGTCTCCAATGATTCGCATCGGTACCGGGGAAGTTTCGGCCATTTCGGTAAGCCACTTGGTTTCCGTTACGGGATTAGGGGAGCCAATGGCAGCTTGGATGTGAACAAAGCCTTCGATTCCCGAAAAGCGTGCCTCCGACCATAGGTCATTGACGGAAAAGCCAACTGACTTGATGGCGTCGATATTTCCAAGGATCGGATGGTCTGCATCCTTGTCGAGCCATACCCATTTCAACTCCGGGTGCTTGAGATTCCACAAATGGACGTGGGTATCGAGAATGGGTTGTTGGGACATTTCTCCTCCAATTACTATGGCAATCGCTTCCCTGGTTGTAAAGTAGTGGGAAACGTTTCCAAAAAGAAGATGACTGGGGGATTTTTTTGAAAATCATCAGCGTAGAACCGATTCCCGTCGCCTATCCAGAGCCGAACGATTTCCAGGCAGAGCGCTATTTGTGCCTCGTCAAAATCACTGATGATCAAGGCAATGTGGGTTGGGGCGAGTGCATTACCCAGTTCAAGGAGGCGAACTTTGCTACCGCCGCGCTCATAGACGGGTTGTCAGAATTGATCATCGGTAAGAATCCGATCCTAAACAATTCCATCTGGAATGAGATTAAGGAACGCATGTGGTGGTACGGATATCGAGGGGGTATCGCCTCTTATGCGCTTTCTGCGATCGATATCGCTCTTTGGGATCTCCGTGGAAAAAACCTAGGCCTCAGCCTTCTTGAAATGTTAGGTGGTCCAGTCCACGAGAAGTTACCCGCAATCGCTTCTGGCCATGCCCACGATTCCTCAATTCCGAAAATGGCGGAGCAGGCGCAAGAATGGCTTAGCGCTGGCTTACAAGGGATGAAGGTTGGCTTCGGCAAGCGCGGTGACGCGCACTTGGGTTATGAACATGATCGCGATGTTGAATATGTTCACGCAATGCGTGAGGCCATTGGAGCTGATAAGAAGCTGATGATCGACCTCGGATACGCAATCAAGTGGGACATCGCAACAGCAGTTAAGCGAGTGCAAGCTTTTGATGAAGATAATATTGATTGGATTGAAGAACCACTTGGTGCTTGGAATCCCGAGGGTTATCGAACTTTACGCTCAAAATCAAAGTGCCTAATAGCCTATGGAGAGCGAGAGTGGAACGTTGCTGGATATGAAGCAATCCTTGAAACTGGAACTTGCGATGTATTTGGAATTGATCCAGGTCGCGTTGAAGGCATCACCGGTTTTACAAAGATTGTTTCGAGGATCGAGTCACATCGACGAACTGCAAATGCCCATGCCTGGTCATCAGCGATTGTCTCCGCGGCTTCGATTGCGGTGAGCTTCACAAGTTCGGCATTTAAACTCTTTGAATTTAAGCCGTTGCCCAATCCAATGCAGAACGAGCTAGTTACACAACCTTTGGAACATGTCGATGGCTGGGTTTATCCTCCGCTCGGCAAACCGGGATTGGGAATCGAAGTAATCGACGAGGTCGTTGATCGCTATCGGCAAATAAAGCTCTAACGCATAATTCTCGGAGCACTTTTTCTGATTGGTGGTCGAACTCCATTTATGCGGAGTGGTATCGCTGGGATAAGCGCCACTTTCGAATCTGGATCAGGATTTGCCAGCAGCATATCTAACTCATATGCCTGTGGGTCATTGAGCAAATCTTCTGGAAGTCTTAACGCATCCACCGGAACTCCACCCTTCCCAAGTTTTTCAACCCAAAAGCCGACCGACTGGTTAATAAGCGCGCTCTCAATTTCGGAGTTCAAAATTTCGCGATTGCACACTCGACTCTCATTCGTGCTAAACCTTGAATCTTCAAAAAGCTCTGGGCGATCAATGAGTTCGGTCATCCTTTTGAAGACAATATCGCTTCCAACTCCTATGCACACTCGCCCATCCAATGCTTGAAACAATCCGTAGGGTGAAAATGTTGGATGAGCTGCTCCGACTCTTCGTGATGGCTCTCGAGATATTTGAAAGCTAGATAAGTGATAGCTCACCCAAGTAACTCCCGTCTCATACAACGAGGTTTCAATGATGCTGCCCTCACCAAATCGCTCTCGCTTAACCAACGCGGCAAGCACTCCAAGTGCTAGCCACGTCCCAGCACCCATGTCCAACACGGAAACGCCAGTACGAACGGGTTCTCCACCGGCTTCACCCGTAATAGCCATAATTCCAGTTCGAGCTTGGATGGTTGCGTCATACCCAGGGCGATTGGCATCTTCACCAACTTGGCCGTATGAAGATAAATTCCCAACAATCAAATTTGGAAATTCTACTCGCATAATTTCTGGCGTTAAGCCAAGTTCAATAAGTTGATGAGGAAGGAAATTGGAGATAAACACATCTGCGTTTTCCAAAAGGTCATGAAAGGTGGTTCGCCCTGACACAGATTTAAGATCTACAGTAATCAGATCCTTGTTGCGATTTACAATATGGAAATAAGCTGAACGAGAGTCATCAAGCGGGACCATAGACCTGGCAGGATCACCCTGTGGTCGCTCCACCTTGATGACATCAGCACCCAAGTCTCCAAGTATTGCACC
The DNA here is from genome assembly GCA_903928395.1 of uncultured Actinomycetes bacterium. Classification (GTDB taxonomy): domain Bacteria; phylum Actinomycetota; class Actinomycetes; order Nanopelagicales; family Nanopelagicaceae; genus PALSA-747. The sequence goes on from CAIYQS010000174.1 coordinate 16,196, forward strand.
CCCAAAAGGACCTGCAATATTGGATGTAGCGTCAATCACTTTGATTCCGCGAAGTGGCATCTCACCCATCAACGGATCCACATTAAGCTCCATTCGGCTCGCCAACTATTGACTTAGTTTTGCACATGTGTAGAATAGCAAACGTTTCCATAGGTTATTTTGGCTACTTTTCTTAAATGGCGAGGAGCAATTGTGGCAGATATGCGAGTGCGACAGGCCATCGTGCAGGCACTTTCAGACGAGATGTCTGAAGATCCAAACGTCATACTTTTTGGCGAGGATATCGCAGCTGCTGAAGGTCCCTTTAAAACTTCAGAAGGCTTGCTCGATAAGTTTGGTCCAGAGCGTGTTCGCGATACACCAATCTCTGAGATGGCATTTACAGGTGCCGCAGTTGGTGCAGCGATGATGGGCATGCGTCCCGTCATTGAAATCATGTTTATGGAATTCCTTGGAGTTGCGTTAGATCAGTTGGTTACTGAAGCAGCAAAGATGCATTACCTAAGCCATGGTGAGTACAGCGTTCCTATGGTTGTTCGGGCATCTAATGCATCTGGCCTAGGTTTTGGTTCGCAACATTCTCAAACTTTGGAAAATTGGGTTGTCGCTACACCTGGTCTTAAAGTAGTAACGTTAAGCGATGCACAATCGGCATATTCACTACTACGCGCCGCAATTCGTGAACCGAATCCAGTTATGTTCCTCGAACCTCGTATTCTCTATGCAGAGCGAGGCCCGGTTGATACATCAATAAAGTTGGAAATTGGAAAAGCGCGACTTATTCAAGGCGGAAACGACGTAACAATGGTTGCTATGGGCAACATGGTTAATGTTGCAAAACAAGCAGCAAAACAGAGCTCACTGTCATGTGAAATCATCGACCTTTCAACCCTAGTTCCTTGGGATCGTCAAACGGTGTTAGCATCCGTTAAAAAAACCAAGAGATTAATTGTTGTAGAAGAAGCGCCACTTAGCGGTGGCTGGGGAAGCGAGATAGTCGCAGAAGTTACTTCCAACTTATTTACAGAGTTAATCGCGCCACCGATTCGAATCACTACGCCGGATACTCCTGTGCCCTTCAGCGGAGTTTTGGAGGCAAAGTTCACTCCGGCACCTGATGATGTGACCCGTCAGCTCAAGTATTTGGTTGAAACTAATCAGGCCCCGAAACCTTGGTGGGTAATGGCGGGACTTCACTAATGACTAATTCGATTTCTCGCCGCTCGGAAATTCGCAGCAATGAACTTGCATGGTATGAACGAATGCTTGAGATACGCGAGTTTGAGAACCAAGTAAATGCCCTCTTTGCCTCCGGATCCATTCGAGGCACAACACATTTGTGCAATGGCCAAGAAGCACTAGATATCGCCATCGCATCACTTCTTCGTAACGATGACGTAGTTGCAGCCACCTACCGCAGCCATGGAATTGCACTTGCACTAGGACTCACCCCTCACTCAGTTTTGGCAGAAATTATGGGTAAGGCAACGGGTTGTGCAGGCGGGGTTGGTGGTTCTATGCACCTTTGCGATAAGTCTGTCGGTTTGCTTCCTACATCTGCGATTATCGGGGGCGGTATGCCTATTGCCGCGGGTGCAGCACTAAGCTTTCAGATCCGAAAACAGGATCGTGTTGCGCTCGCGCTCTTTGGAGATGGATCCACGAATATCGGTTCCTTCCATGAGTCGATGAATTTAGCTTCGATTTGGAAGCTGCCGGTGATCTATATTTGCGACAACAATGTTTACGGAGAATATTCCAGAATCAATCTAACGACTCCCATTGAAGACCTCCATATTCGCGCCGAGAGCTATGCGATGCCTCATGAGAAAGTTGATGGAATGAGCGTATACACGCTTCGTGAAGCGCTGGAACGTGCAATCGAACGGGCACGGTCAGGGGGTGGGCCAACATTCATCGAGGCAAAAACGTACCGCTTTGCTGGTCATTCACGGGCAGATCAAGCCCCATACCGTCCAGTAGGAGAGCTTGAAAGTTGGAAGAGTCGTGACCCGATTTTGGTTTTAGAAAATCAATTTAAGGAATCTGGCAAACTGACTGAAGATTCGATCGCCGCGAAAAAGATGGAGACCGAGAAACGGATTGCAGAAATTGTGCAAGAGGTGCAAAACGATCCAGAGCCTCTCGTAGGTGATATTTTTAAAAATATTTGGGCGGGGAGTAGATCATGAAGATGTCAATAAAGATGCCACGAGTTGGCGATACTGTTGACGAGGTCTACTTACTTGGATGGAGCAAGAAAGTAGGAGATAGCGTCATTGCAGGTGAGATGATCTGTGAAGTAGAAACCGACAAAGCAAATGTGGAAGTGCCTTCACCTGTCGCGGGAAAAATCACCGAACTGCTTTTTAATGATGGGGACACTATAAAGACTGGTGATGTAATTGCCTCAGTAGAGTCTTAATTTTCTCTATTTTTGGCTATCCGTAACGAGGCTATATCGACCATTTGCCCGGAAATTCGTTCGCTTCCACCGTGCATCCCGCTGACGTCTAAATCTTGGCCAATCTCTTCATTAAAGATCGCAGTACACAACTCAATTTGATCAGGATGTATCAACCACTTTCCATCAGCACCTAAATTTCGCGCAGTCGTCGTTGATGAGATGAGAGATTGATCTTCAAGTATTACTGTGGGTCCGTCGTATACGTACTTGTGGTGTGCATGGCCGGCGATGATGATTTGCATGAGTGCATGGCGTAATAATTGGTGAATCTCATCTCCCCACAAATTACTAGATACGATTGGCACGCCGACACTGGCTAAGAAATCAAGGGGACCAAAGGAGAGTGCATTCACCCGAGGGTGGCTTGCTATTTCCGCAACATTGACAAGACCCAATGAGGTTTCAATTTGAACTTCAAAAGCTGTCATTTGTGGGAATTCACGGATGCATTCTTCCAACATTTCTCTCGTATCAATTTTTGGTAACACTAATTGTTCATAGCAGTCAGCAAGCTCATTTAAGAAGGCAGCATCATGTTTAAAGTGGCTTGTGTGTAAGGAGTTAATACGTATTGCTTTTGGTTTGCCGTTAGATGTTGCAATGGCTTCAATATTTTCCCGAGCCACGGATTTATCTGCATCAAGAACAGAATCCTCGAGGTCCAAGATTATTTGATCCGCCGATAAACTAAGTGCCTTCGCGATCATTTTCTGTGAAGAACCCGGAACGCATAATTTCGTTTTGTACCTAGGGGAATTTGCGATTTTGATTGGAGTCATGAAATACCTTTTACATATGCCCTTAATTATGGTGATAAACGACTAATGCAGCGGCTATAAATTGAAGGACGAAGGCAGCTGCAGTTAAGGCGTGGAAGAGTTCATGGAAACCAAACCAGGTGCGCGAGAAGTTGGGTTTCTTGATGCCATATATCAACCCACCGAGTGAGTAACAGAGGCCACCGAGGGCA
>CAIYQS010000175.1 GCA_903928395.1 uncultured Actinomycetes bacterium
ATTTCGGGCTGCTTCAATAACCATACATTGAAGTCCCAGACACAAGCCAAGAGCTGGAATTTTATTTTCCCGGGCGAATTTTAGGGCGCCGACTTTTCCGTTAATTCCACGGACTCCAAATCCACCCGGAACGCATATGGCATCGACATCACTCAAGTTCTGTGAAGCACCAGTGTCAGTTTCGCACTCATCACTCGGAACCCACTTTATTTTTACGCGGGCGTTGTTTGCAAAACCCCCAGCACGTAGCGCTTCAGTGACTGATAGATAAGCATCGGGAAGATCTACGTACTTCCCCACCAGGGCAACCGAAACTTCGTGCGCCGGGTGATGAACTTTCTCTAAAAGGTCGTCCCACTCGCCCCAAACCACATCCGTTCCATTGAGACCCAGCCGTCTGACGACATATCCATCCAGTCCTTCAGAGTAGAGAACTTTAGGGATGTCGTAGATACTCGGAGCATCAACCGCCGCTACTACGGCTTCAAGATCGACGTCGCACATCAGCGAAATTTTCCGTTTTACAGACTCTGGAATTTCACGATCTGATCTAATGACAATCGCATCCGGAGCAATTCCTATGGAGCGAAGCGCCGCCACGCTATGTTGCGTTGGTTTGGTCTTAAGTTCTCCAGATGGTCCAATATATGGCACGAGGGACACATGAAGGTAAAAGACATTTTCTCGACCGACGTCTTGTCGAATTTGCCGAGCTGCCTCAAGAAATGGAAGTGACTCAATATCTCCGACGGTTCCCCCGACTTCAGTGATAACTATGTCAACATCATCGCCAGCCATCGCCCGAATGCGTTCTTTTATCTCATTGGTGATGTGTGGAATAACTTGAACGGTGTCGCCCAAGTAGTCGCCACGTCGTTCTCGGGCAATTACGTTGGAATAAACTTGCCCTGTCGTCACATTGGCGAATCCAGCAAGATTCCGATTAAGAAAGCGCTCATAATGTCCGACATCAAGATCGGTTTCTGAACCGTCGTCGGTCACAAAGACTTCTCCGTGTTGAAATGGGTTCATGGTTCCGGGATCCACATTGATGTAAGGATCTAATTTCTGCATTGTTACTCGAAGTCCGCGAGAAGAAAGCAGTCGACCTAAACTTGAGGCCGTAAGACCCTTGCCTAAACTTGAGGCGACTCCGCCAGTTACGAATAAATGTTTGGTCACATGATTACTGGTCATGGAGCACTAACTTATCACGCTTTCTTTCACCATTTCCAACAACTCGCGCGCATGTTGCCTTGCTGTCATCGAATCCTCTTGTCCCGAGAGCATTCGCGCTATCTCAATGCTACGTTCACTTTCACTCAATGTAGTGACATCCGAAATTGAGACTGATCCACCTTCACTTTTGCGAACCACGAGGTGATTATCGGCCCACACCGCTACCTGGGCTAAATGTGTAACTACAATCACTTGGGCTTCTTGAGCGAGCATCCGAAGTCTCCGTCCAACTTCAACAGCCGCTTTGCCGCCAACCCCTGCATCCACTTCATCAAAGACGTAGGTGCTCACTGGATCTATGCCGGCCAACACAACTTCAATCGCCAACATCACTCGCGACAACTCACCCCCACTCGCCACTTTGGATATTGGTCCTGGTGTAGCACCTTCGTGACTCGTAAAAAGTAGGTTCAGATCATCGAGGCCGGTTGGACTAAAATTATTAATCGAATCATCACCCTTCGTTGAAACCTCGATGAGTACGCGGGCATGAGGCATAGATAATGACCGGACTTCCTCCGAAATCTTTCCTTCGAGTTCTTGCGCAACTTTAATTCTTTTTCCGCTCAACATTTTTGATTTGGTTTGCAACGTCCTAAATATCGATAAGAGTTGAATTTCCAGATCCGCGATGCGATCGTCGCCACCTTCCAGATCCGCGATGCGAAGCGCGCTTTCTGTGGCTCGCACTATAAGTTGGGAGAATGCAATCTCCCGATCAGATCCCTCGCCGAACTTCTTTATAAGTGAATTGATTGCGCTCTTGCGTTCTTGCAAATATTCTAGGCGCATAGGATCTGAATCAAGTGCGGAAAGGTAGCGAAATAAAGCTCCCAGGTTCTCTTGATGTTGGAAGAGCGAGTCGCCAAGATTCTGAGTAATTAGATCAA
>CAIYQS010000176.1 GCA_903928395.1 uncultured Actinomycetes bacterium
ATTTTCGTCCCTGTGAAGGATTACCCTCGTCTTTCAGTGAAGGAGATTCCGGATGTCTGAGCTCGCCCCATTTTCACTTAAGAATCGAAACCCCGACGTTTTGACCTGTATTGCCAATCTTTCAAACGACGAGGTCTTTACTCCACCGGAGTTTGCTGGGAGGATGCTCGACACGCTCGCTGAAGCATGGTCAGCAGCTCACAATGGCGAGAACATCTGGGAGAACAGCGCTGTCACTTTCATAGATCCATTCACGAAGTCTGGCGTTTTTCTAAGAGAAATTGTCGAGCGCCTCACCGTCGGCTTGGCCGACGAAATTCCAGATCTCCACAATCGCGTCACCCATATCGTGAAAAACCAAGTTTTCGGAATAGCCATTACGAAATTGACAAGTTTGTTGGCGCGCCGCAGCGTCTACTGTTCAAAAAATGCCAACGGAGTGCACTCAATCGGGCGTGAGGCTTTCGATGACGAGACCGGTAATATTTGGTTTCAACCTCTGGAACATACATGGACGGGTGGCCGAACCATCAATGTCGTGTCTAGCAGTAAGCGAGCCCCAGTGCCGAGAATCGTGGATCGTAAATGCGAATTCTGCGGGGTCCGCGAGAGTGCTCTACATAGCGACGAGGGTCTCGAAACTCATGCCTATGCCTTTATACATAATCGAGACATCCCAGCATTCACGCGGCAAATCTTTGGAGGAAAAATGCAGTTTGACGTAATCATTGGTAACCCCCCGTACCAACTTAACGATGGTGGTGGAGAGGGGTCAAGTGCATTGCCGCTTTACCACAAATTTGTAGAGCAAGCGAAAGCTTTGAACCCCCGATTCCTAACGATGATTATTCCAGCTCGTTGGTATTCGGGTGGTAAGGGCCTTGATGAATTCAGGCAAGCGATGCTCAAGGGCACCGGACTCAAGCAAATTCATGATTTTCCAGAAACCGACATGGTCTTTCCAGGGGTGACGATTCGAGGGGGCGTCTGTTATTTCCTCTGGGAGGAAGGCGTTACAGGCAATGTTCGTGTGGTGAATTACACGAGTAAAGATGTGCCTCTTGAGGCAAGTCGACCCTTGCTAGAAGATGGACTCTCGACCTTTGTTCGGTATAACGAGGCTATTTCAATTCTTCGCAAGGTTCGAAGTCACAATGAGACCACAATGGAGACGAGAGTGCAGTCTCGTACGCCATTCGGCATACCTGCAAATTTTGATAATTTCCAGACCAAGGCCTCCTCAAAATTCCCAATAGTTCTCTACAGGAGTCGCCGGGGTCAGAGCGACAACAAAGAGGTCTACATTGGCCGATCTTCGATTCTCTCAAACCACGACTTCGTGGATCGAATCAAGGTGCTGGTGTCGAAGGCGAGTCCAGGCGGAGATGAATATCCCCACTCAATCTTCTCTCAACCCATCATCGCTGATATCAATTCGGCCTCAACGGAAACTTATTTGATTGTTGACTTTTTAAATTCGATTGAAGAGGCTGTCAATTTGGTGACTTATATGAAAACAAGATTTTTTAGGTTCCTGGTTTCTTTAATCAAAAATACTCAGAATATTTCCAAAGGCTCATTTGCATTCGTTCCCGTTCTAGATATGACTAGATCATGGAGCGACGCGGACCTCTATGAAAAGTATGGGATTTCGGATTCTGAGGTCTCTTTCATCGAGTCGATGATACGCCCAATGGATCCGAACAATGAGTAAGACAAGTTATGAATTGCTTCCGATTAAGCCTGATTCAAGACTTCGGATCTATGCATGGTCAACTGACGAGATCACTAAATACAAGGGTTGTCTCAAGGTGGGACAGACCACCATCGACGTTCGAGAACGCGTGATCCAGTCTCAAGGCCAAGCACGCTATCGCTTCAAGATTGAAGTTGAGGAGTTTGCTGATCGACCGGATGGAACAGTTTTTACCGACCATGACGTGCGCAGCAGGCTGAAGGCTAAGGGATTCGACAACGTTGAACTTGAATGGATGAAGTGCTCCGTAGAGGATGTACTCACCGCCATCACCGAGCTTCGAAATGGAATCGCTCTCAGTGGCACCCATCACTTGACTTTCAAGATGCGCCCCGAGCAAGAGGACGCCGTCAGCAAAACTCTCCGTTACTTTCGCTCGATCTGGAAAGACGACTCTGGCCTCGTCCCACGCTTCCTCTGGAATGCCAAGATGCGCTTCGGGAAGACATTCGCCGCTTACCAACTAGCCAAGGAACTGAAGGCAAAAAAAGTTCTCGTTGTTACCTTCAAACCAGCCGTGGAGGACGCCTGGCAGACCGATCTCGAATCGCACGCTGATTTTGATGGCTGGCAATATCTCTCTCGTGCCACAGGGGGCGATCCTACGACAGCCGACAAAAAACGACCCCTCGTCTATTTTGGTTCGTTTCAAGACCTTCTTGGCAAGGACAAGCTTGGGAACATCAAGGCCAAGAATGAATGGCTTCATGAAACTAATTGGGACCTCGTGATCTTTGATGAATACCACTTTGGGGCTTGGCGAGAGAATGTGAAGGAGCTTTTCGAAGGTGAAGACGAGAACGAAGCGAAGGCTGAACTGGCTGACGCCTACAACTCCGATCTTGACAACTTCAACGAGGAGCTCGACGAACTCGGTGAAGACGAGCATGCCTTTCTTCCCATCACGACCAAGGCCTACCTATATCTCTCCGGAACGCCTTTCAAGGCTCTTGCGTCTGGCGAGTTCATTGAAGAACAGCTTTACAACTGGACCTACACCGATGAGCAGCGCGCCAAGCAAGAGTGGAATGAGAAGCACCCCGGTAAGCCCAACCCATACCTCGCACTTCCAGAGATGCGACTGTTCACATACCAAATGCCCGATGAACTACTGGCAATTGCCAGTCAGGGCGAATTCGACGAATTCGACCTCAATGAATTCTTTGCAGCGACAGGCACTGGCAAGAGCGCCAAGTTCAAGCACAAGAACGATGTTCAAAAGTGGCTCGACATCATCCGAGGTTCGTACAGCGCCACTCAGCTTGACAACCTGAAACTGGCCGCATCCAAGCCGCCGTTCCCCTATTCGGATGTTCGCCTACTTCCTTACATGCAGCACTCGTTCTGGTTTTTCTACTCCGAAGCGTCATGTCACGCAATGAAAAATCTC
>CAIYQS010000177.1 GCA_903928395.1 uncultured Actinomycetes bacterium
CGACGCGAACTTACTGGACCAATATATTGATAGATGAAATGACGAAGCGATCTAGAAAACCAAAATAAAAGTGTCAACTATGTCTCGCCACATGTGTCAACGATGTCCCGAGACATCACAATGGTGGGCAGTGAGGGTTTCGAACCCCCGACATCTTCGGTGTAAACGAAGCGCTCTACCGCTGAGCTAACCGCCCGGTTGAGTGCCCCACTGTACCTGAGTAAGTGAGGCACACCAAAAAAAGGGTAAGAAGGTGCTGGTTTTTAGAGGGTTGCGAGCGCAGCCTTGTAATCGGCGATATTTCGAGCATCGCCCATTCCGTTAACGACCTGCCAACGCAAGATTCCTTCTTTATCAATAATAAAAGTGCCACGGAATGCACAGCCGCGATCCTCATTAAAGACACCATATGCCTTTGCCACTTCGCCGTGCGGCCAAAAATCTGAAAGTACAGGGAAGTCGTACCTTTCCTGGGTTGCAAAAACTTTTTGGGTAAACATTGAATCACAAGAGACCGCAAGAAGTTCAACCCCTTCATTCTGGAATGCAGTTAAATCATCGCGCAATGCGCAAAGTTCACCTGTGCACGTTCCGGTAAATGCGAAAGGTATGAAAACCACTACAACGTTCTTTTTGCCTTGAAACGAAGACAAAGTTACTTTTTCGCCGAATTGATTGACGAGGGTGAAATCTGGTGCAGGTTGACCAATTGTTAAAGACATCACGTGTTACTCCCCTAGCGTTTTGCACTCTTCCGAGCGACTAATTTAGTTGCGGTCCAATTAGGTGCAACCAAAAACGAAACCGTTTGTGTGAGACCCGCCGTTGGAGCTGAATCTTGAATGTCACTCGGCTCGACGTGCCCCGCAATGCCAACTTTAGGGGTTAATAACCAGATCGGCCCGTTTTCGCTTAGGTAAGTAAGCCCATCCACTAAATCATCTACGAGATCTCCATCACCTTCTCGCCACCACAAGATCACCGCATCAACAACTTCATCAACGTGTCCGTTAAGCATCTTGGAGCCAGATTTTGTTTCGATGGCATGGCGCAATTGCTCGTCACAATCAACATCATGCCCAAACTCAAGTATTAGTTCACCTGGCACGATGCCCAGGCGATCGATACTTACTGCTAACCCCTGTGGGGAGTTCACCCTGGCCTCCAGTCTTCCCACGTCCAAGTCACAGGAGCTGATCTCCTGGCTTCCCCGCCTGCTGGGCGAGTAGGAGTAGTCCACTCAACTTCTCCCGTGAGCGCAACCCTTTTAGTGTGAATAAACTCCTCCCATGAGCGAAGCGAGCGGATTCAACCAATTCATCGATACCCCCAACAACCTGATCGACCAGTTGGTTGATTTGGACCCGCAGGAAACCGCTGAATGGAAAGCCTCGCTTGATTCCCTCCTCAAAGCCGCAGGTCCCACACGCGCGCGCTACATCATGCTTTCGCTGCTCCAACATGCTCAAGAAAATAAATTAGGGGTTGGGGCGCTTCGCACCACCGATTACATCAACACAATCCCGTCCAACCGCGAACCGGAGTTTCCCGGAGACGAATCATTAGAGCGGCGGATCCGTGCCATCGTTCGCTGGAATGCGGCAATCATGGTTCACAGAGCGCAACGTCCAGGTGTTGGCGTCGGTGGACACATTTCGACATTCGCATCTTCTGCCTCTTTATATGAGGTCGGCTTTAACCACTTCTTCCGCGGGCAAGAACACGCCGGCGGCGGAGATCAAATCTTCTTCCAAGGACATGCAAGTCCAGGAATGTATGCCCGTGCATTTGTTGAGGGTCGTTTGACCGAACATCAGATGGATGGATTCCGCCAAGAACTTTCACACTCCGGTGGTGGGCTTTCATCGTATCCGCATCCGCGGTTGATGCCAGAATTTTGGCAATTCCCAACAGTCTCGATGGGTCTTGGCCCAATCAATGCGATTTACCAAGCGCGATACAACCGATACTTGCATGGGCGCGGAATTAAAGACACATCTGATCAAAACGTATGGGCATTTTTAGGCGATGGCGAGTGCGATGAGCCAGAAACCCTCGGTGCAATCAGTCTTGCCGCTCGCGAAGGGCTCGATAACCTCAACTTCGTTATCAATTGCAATTTGCAACGCCTCGATGGTCCGGTACGTGGCAATGGCAAGATTATTCAAGAGTTGGAATCCATTTTCCGCGGTGCGGGTTGGAATGTAATTAAAGTTGTTTGGGGTCGCGAATGGGATGAACTCCTCGCAAATGACCGCGACGGTGCCTTAGTTGATTTGATGAATCGAACGACTGACGGGGATTATCAAACATTTAAGGCCGAAAGTGGCGCCTACGTTCGCGAGCACTTCTTCGGTCGCGATCCGCGCACCGCAGCTTTAGTTGCAAACTGGAGCGATGAAAAGATTTGGGGCC
>CAIYQS010000178.1 GCA_903928395.1 uncultured Actinomycetes bacterium
ACCTTCCTTGGCCCCAACGGTGGTTCTCCTTTCCTACATGATGGGAACAATGCTCGGGGCGACGGTAATTCTAGAAACCGTTTTCTCACTGCCAGGAATCGGGCGAGAATTGGTCGGAGCCGTTCTCACCAGCGATTACCCAGTCGTACAAGGCATTTTGCTCTACTTCGGCGTTATAACCGTGTTATTGAGTTTTATAGGTGACCTGATCGCATACTTATTAGATCGTCGAGTAAAAATATGAAACTAAAAAGATTGACCAAGCGAACGAAGGCGTGGCTTGCTTTGCCCGGTGGAGTTGGCATAGCAAGTGGAATATTAATGATGCTTATCCTCATGGCCCTAGGCATTCTCGTTCCTTTATTTGGAAATCGTGACGACGCGTTCGTTGGTGATGCCTTCGCTCCGCCGTCGTTCAAATATCCTTTTGGGCTAGATCAGTTGGGCAGAGATGTCTTCTCTCGAGTTTTCAATGCGGTGGGAGTCGACCTTGGAGTGGCCTTTCTGGGGGTTACTATTCCTTTGGCCATTGGAACATTGATTGGAATTTTCCTTGGCTTAAACCGAAACAAGTATTTTCTCAGCGTTGTAGGTTCGATCATTGATGGAATCAATGCGTTCCCGCTTCTCATCATCGCCATTGCCGCCCTTACCTATCTTGGGCCGGGACTCAAAAGTGTGGTAATTATCCTTTCGCTCACCAACTGGGCGAGGTACGCGAGAATTTCTCGAACAAAGGCCGTTGTCGTTACGCAACAAAATTACATAGAAGCGGCTAAGACATTGGGCTACCCCAAGTGGAGAATTATTCTCAAGCACATCGCCCCTAACGTCTCCTCAGAGACAATCGCTTACGCCTTAAGCGATTTCATCTTAGTTATCACGGTGGTGGCCGGACTTTCCTTCTTAGGGCTCGCCGCTCGTCCTCCTGCAGCTGAGTGGGGATCGATGATCGCCGATGGTCGTAACTTCATTGGCAACGCTTGGTGGATTGTCATTTTTCCAGGGATTGCTCTTTGTTGGGCAGCAGTCTCCCTTTCATTTATCGTGGAAGGCCTATCACGTAGAGACCGAGGGGTATAAGTGTCTGATCAGCCACTCGTCATTATTGACGCTTTGAAAATCGATGTGCGCCTGACCCGGGCTAAAAGATTGCCAATTGTTGATACCGCCACTTTTGACGTGAAGCGCGGTGAAATCATCGGCTTGATCGGCGAATCGGGCTCTGGAAAAACCATGTTATGCCGCTCCCTTGTGGGTACCCTGCACCGCCGCGGTGCCTACATCGCAAGCGGTAAGTTGGTTTTTGATGGAATTGATCTTGTTGCTGCCAAAGGTGCACAGTGGTCAGATATTCGCGGAAAGCAGATTGGGTATGTTCCTCAAAGCGCGCTCGCTGGGCCAAATCCGGTCATGCTCATCGGGGCTCAACTAGAAGAAGCAATCTTGCAAGATAAGAATTTTCCAAAATCCAAGGTGAAAGAACGAGCTATTGAACTGCTTAACATTGTTCAAATCAGGCGCCCAGAAGTCGTTATGCACCAGTACCAGCATGAACTTTCGGGAGGTATGAAACAAAGAGTGATGATCGCCTGTGCAATAGCGCAGCAACCTCAGCTCATTGTGGCAGACGAACCGACCACCGGACTCGACGTCACCGTACAAGCCGAAATCATGCGGCTTTTGCTCAGCATCAGGGCAGAATTTAATACTTCAATTATTTTGGTTTCGCACGATTTGCCACTCGTTAATCAAATATGCGACGACATTGTCGTCATGCACGCCGGTACAACTGTGGAGAAAATTCCCTCAAAGGATATTACCCACGCGAAACACCCGTATACCCGAGCGCTTTATGATTCACGAATCGATTTGGTCGAACCAAAAGGAAAATTAACAACGATTAACGGGCAACCACCGACCGTTGGTAGTTGGCCATTAGGCTGCCGTTTCTCAGAACGGTGTGACTTCGTAAGGGACGAATGTCGGGTTCCTCAAACCATGCCGATCATTTCGTTGGGTCCAGATCATTTCACCAGCTGCATTCGCTACACAGAACTAGACAAGTGAGGCGATCATAATGAATATCCTGGAAGCAACCGATGTTTCTGTCACTTTTGAATCATACGGACAACAGATCAAGGCCGTAGATCACGTCAATTTTGAATTGCCGCGTGGGCAAACCATAGGAATTGTTGGGGAGTCAGGTAGCGGAAAGTCCACCTTCGCCCGAGTACTTGCTGGCCTGCAACTTCCAACTAATGGTTCAGTTTCGTACCTGGACAAGCCAATTCAAAGTGGAAAACAGACCTATCGCGGCGCCCTGCGCAAAGAAGTGCAGATGGTTTTTCAAGATCCGTATGGCAGCCTCAATCCAAGAATGAAGATCGTTAGAGCGGTTGCCGAGGCAATAGCGCAGCATCAAGCGCTCAACAAGAAAGAGTCAATCGAAGCCGCCCTCGAACTTCTTCGAAGCATGGGTATTAGCGGAGATGACGCGTATAAATATCCGCGTTCACTTTCTGGTGGCCAAAGACAGCGCGCCAGCGTTGCTCGAGCTCTTTCTGCCCAACCAAGCGTTTTAATCGCAGATGAACCAACCTCAGCGATCGATCAGAGCGCTCAGTCTCAACTGCTGGGACTATTTAATAATTTGATCAATGATGGACTCTCCATCGTTCTGGTATCGCATGACTTAAGCGTAATTCGTTACCTTTCTGACTATGTATATGTCATGAAGGATGGCGTCTTCGTTGAGTCAGGCAAGACTGAAGCGATTTTTGATGATCCAAAAGAGGAATACACGCAAAAGTTGATAGCCTCGATCCCAGGCAGAATCCTTTAAATTTTTCCTTTGGGGGAGCCTGGGTTTTCAAAGACAGGGACTCCGCGATAAATCACGGCCGGTTCTCTATGAAGGGCACTAGTCATATCTCGGAATTTAACGATGTAATCCGTCTTTGTGTGAGATTCAAAGGCGGTGCGATTTTCGTAGAGTTCGTAGAGAAATATTGTTGATGGATCATCCTCTATGGAGTAACTGACGAATTTAATTGATCCGGTCTCACCCCAGGTATTTTCACTATGAAATTGCAACGCCTTCTGAAATTCTTCGATCCTGGATTCGACAATCTTAAAGATCACCATCACAGCAAATTGCATCTGCTATTTTCCTATCGCAACTCTTGCAAGAGCTTCATCGGCATAGGCTTGGACTTTCTTTGGATCTCCGCTCGAAGCATCCGCGATCCGCCAAAGCGCTCCACCTAAGCAGACACCAACACAGCCAAGATCAAGGTAAGAGTTGACCTCATAGGTTTGCACGCCACCAGAAACAACCAGAGAGAGATCGGGCAAAGGCTCGAGCACACTCCTTACGTAACTTTGCCCGCCTACCGCATTGATTGGGAATACTTTCTGGCTTGTAGCGCCCCAATTCATGGCCTGAACCATTTCGGACGGGGTTAAGGTTCCAGGCGTAACGCGAAGGCCTAAATGGACTGACTCCTTCACGATTTTTTCATCAAGGTGTGGGGAAACAATAAAAGTCGCACCCACTTTGGCAAGGCGCTGAACCTGCTCCACAGTGCGAACAGTTCCACCACCAACACGACTTACGCCCTCACCGATTAAACGTTCTATGACGTCGATTGCGTTTGGAACAGTCATAGTTATTTCGATGGCGTCTACAGATGTGTTGCTGAATCCTCTTCCGAGAGTTAAGGCGTACTCGGGATCGTCCGTCCTAATTACTGCTACAACTCCAGAACTCATACTGCAGTTAACCCCGCATCCATAGAGAAAACCGAACCATTAACGAAACGAGCCTCTGGGCTCAAGAGAAATGCGATTCCATTTGCAACCTCTTCAGGAGTTCCCATTCGACCATCAAGCTGGCGGGATTCCATCATCTTTCGAGTTGCTACTGGATCTTGTGCATCGGACAGAATCTTTCCTATCCAAGGCGAATCAACTGTTCCCGGGGCTATTGCATTGATTCTGATGCCTTGAAGTGCGTGATCTGCCGCGATGCACCGAGTTAAACCCACCACCGCTGACTTAGAAGCGCAGTATGCGACACGATTCTTGAGCCCAATAAGTGCACCCGCCGAAGCCACGTTGACAATTGCCCCGCCGCCTCGCGCGATCATTTGGGGGACAATAACTTTGCAGGTGATGAAGGTGGCCTTGATATTGACGTCAAAAGTCCGGTCCCATTCAGCAAGCGTGGTTTGTTCCACAGTCCTCGCATACCCGATGCCGGCATTATTTACGAGCGCATCTACTTCAAAAGTGTTGAGCTTCTCGGTTAACGTCGCCAATACGTGCTCGGAATCAGCTAAATCAAGCACTACGGAATCTACGAGCACGCCAAATTTCAGCAACTTTTCCTTGGCTGTGTCTAGCGACTCTTCATTGAAGTCAATGATAAAAAGATCGTACCCGTCCTTGGCCAGGTGCTCTGCTGTGGCATACCCAATACCACCGGCAGCTCCCGTGACCAAGGCTAGTTTGCGTGCGGAATTCTTGTAACTCACAGCTACTCCGCTACAACGGTATTACGAAGAATTCCAATCTTTTCAATCTCAATTTCAATGACATCACCTGGTTGCAAGAAGATCGGTGGCTTCCAAAATGTGCCGACTCCGTGAGGCGTGCCAGTCGTGATGACATCTCCTGGTTCCAACGTGATGGTTTTGCTGATGTAGGCAATTAAGAAGGGGATATTAAAGATGAGGTTTTTGGTATTGCTCGATTGCATTGTTTTGCCATTTAGTCGAGCTTCGATCTTTAGGTTGTGCGGATCTGGAATATCGCTTGCTGGCACGATGACCGGTCCAATTGGTCCATAGGTGTCATACGACTTGCCACGAACCCACTGTCCATCTTTGCTTTGCGCTTCGCGGTCCGTCACATCGTTCATGCAGGTGTATCCCGAAACATAATCCAGCGCATCGCTTTCTGAAACATGGGAGGCGCGTTTTCCAATGACAACGGCTAATTCTGCTTCCCAATCAAGTTGGGTAACCCCTTTGTGGCGCACGATGTTGTCACCATTTGCGATGAGGGAAGTCGTAAATTTAGTGAAGAGGACCGGGGCTTCTGGAAGGGGGACACCGGCTTCTGCGGCATGATCCTTGTAGTTGAGACCAACGGCGATAACTTTGCCCGGCCGGGGTAACGGTAGATTCATTGATATTCCTCGCTTAATAGACATGAAAAGAAGTTGGCGAGACACTACCTTTAATCTAGCAAATTGTATACAGTATACCTCTTAGCAAAATACGGACTCTGGAGGTTTAATGAGTGATGTCACGATAGCGATCGCAGAGGGTGCCATTGGCAACCCGCTTTGGGCCTCTGTTCCAGCTGAAAAACATGGAATTACGCTGAAATATGGCCCAGTTGAAACGGTCGAAGATATCGTGGCTACAACCGCTGGTTGCGACGCCTTGATCGTCAGCCTCCATAAAATGACGCCAGAAAAAATTGCCGCCCTATCGCCGACGGTAAAGTGCCTTGGTCGTTTAGGGGTTGGTCTGGATAGCATCAATCTGGTAGCAGCCGCAGAACACAAACTTCCCGTTATTTTTCAACCACTGTATGCATTCAATGAAGTGGCAAATCATGCCGCGGCGATGATGCTAGCGCTCCATCGTGGAGTAGTACAGGCGACTTTGACGACGCGCGCAGGAGAGTGGAAACCTGCAATTCAAATTGCAGAAATTGCATCCTCGCAAGACTCCACACTCGGGGTTGTTGGTTGTGGTCGAATTGGCAGAAATTTCATTCAGAAGATGAGTCCGTTTTTCAAGAATGTTCTTGGGTACGATCCCGCCGTTAAGGATTCCATTCCAGGTGTAACCATGGTCGATGACTTGGATGTCTTGCTCAAAGAATCTAAATTTATAAGTTTGCACGCTCCATATCTGCCATCTACTCATCACATGATCGGCAAGCGAGAGTTGGCTCTAATGCAAAAGGGTTCAATTTTGGTAAACGTTTCACGTGGAGGATTAATTGATGAAGCCGCGCTTGTAGAGGCTCTTGAAAGCGGTCATCTTGATGGCGCCGGGCTCGATGTTTTTGAGCAAGAGCCACTTCCAGTTGATTCGATTTTGCGGAGCACAAAGAATCTACTTCTTTCACCTCATATCGCGTGGTATTCGCAGAGTTCTGGGCCTCGTCTCGTTGATTGGGGAATAACGGACGCATACACCTTCATTACCAAACAGAAGATCGATAATGGCTCTTTTGCGACTGGACCGTTTTAAAGATTAAATATTGAAGCACAACATTGAAGTAAAACTATGAAAAGAAAAGGAGAGTATTGATGGAAGAGATATTCGTGCCGGCCCTTGGGATGGCAATGGATAACGTAGTTCTACTTGAATGGTTGAAGCAGCCAGGAGATCAAGTAAATGCCGGCGATATTATTGCAGTGATAGAAACAGACAAGACCACGCTTGAACTAACTTCAGAAACGTCTGGGGTTCTCGGAAAACATAAATATGCAGTAGAAGATGAAGTGCCAGCAGGAGACACGCTGTGTGTCGTACTAGCTCCAGGTGAGGTGGAAGCATGAGTATCCCAGATAAAGCAACATCACTTGCGCTCTTGCGCGAAATGATGGTGATTCGAGATTTCGAAGAGACCGCGGACAAGTTATCGCTTCGTGGCAAAGTCTCAGGCGGAATGCACAACTCCTCCGGTCAAGAGGCCGTTGCGGTTGGAGTGTTATCCGCCCTAGACAAATTTGATGTAATTGCATCAACCCACAGATCGCATCATCACACGCTCGCAAAAGGGTTTACACCAAGAGAAATCATGGCGGAGTTGTTTACCCGTGCTACTGGTATTTCTGGCGGCCGAGGAGCATCCATGCACCTGGGCGACGTAGAAAGAGGGCATTTCGGGGGCAATGGAATCGTTGGTGCTGGAGTCGGAATTGCAATGGGAGCTGCACTCGGTATTCAACAAAAAGGTGATAAGAAAGTATCCGTTGGCTTTGTCGGAGATGGCGGGATGAATACCGGCAGAACCTGGGAAGCCATCAACATGGCGGTAATTTGGAAACTCCCATTAATTGTCATCGTAGATAACAATCAGTATGCGGTCGAAACTTTCGTAGGCAGAGTTACTGGTGGTGGAGATCTTGCAAAGCGAGCCGAAGGCTTTGGAATGAAGGCTTTCAATATCGATGGAATGGATGTCCTCGAAGTTCGCAAATACACCTCCGAAGCAAGAGCTCGTGCGCTTGCCGGCGAAGGCCCAACCTTTATCAATGCCCTCACTTATCGCTACTACGGACACAACGTTGGCGAAAAAGGTCAGTACCGAACACTGGAAGAAATTGAGCAATGGCGGACGACGAAGGATCCAATAGACCGCTTTATCAAAGTGGTGCTTGACGCTGGATACGCAAGTCAAGCAGAAGTTGATGAATTAAGGGCTTCTGTACGCGCCGAAATCGAGGATGCAGTTGCATTCGCCGATAGTTCTCCAGAACCAGATGTTTCGACCATTTATGACGACGTAGATTCAGGAATGTTGGGAGTTCAACTATGACAACAACGACCACCACCACGACTGCCAAGGTGCAGAACCCTTCTTACTCAGAAGCGTTTCAATCCGGTGTCAGAGAAGAGATGACCAGAAACCCGGGGATCTTCATCCTTGGAACCGACCTCATCGAACGTGGCGGCCACTTCGCTCAAGTGAAGGGCATCGCTCAGGAGTTCGGACACGAACGTGTTAAAGACTCTCCAATTTCTGAAGCGGCTATGGTCGCTGCTGGAGTCGGAGCCGCGATGTATGGCTGTCATCCAATTGTTGACTTGAATTTCATTGACTTCGCGTTCGGCGCAATGGATGAAATCCTCAATCAGGCCGCGAAAATTCGATTCATGTTTAATGGCAAGGTGCCGCTCGTTATTCGCGCAACCTCAGGGGTAGCCCTCGGTGGTGCACACCACTGTAACTCCTTGGAAGCGCTCTTTGCTTCGACCCCTGGACTATCAGTAGCAGTTCCTTCTACTCCAATGGATGTCAAAGGTCTTATCAAGACTGCACTTCGCGCTGAGGATCCGGTTATTTTCTTAATGCATAAAAAATTATCGGGAATTCGTGGCGAAATTGCAGGCGAAAACTACTTCGTTCCTTTCGGGAAGGCAAAGAGCGTTCGAGAAGGAAAAGATGCTGCAATTATTTCTTACGGATACTCGATTGTGACAGCTCAGAAAGCCGCACAAGCGCTAGAAGCCGAGGGCATATCCGTAGAAATCATTGATCTGCGCACACTTTTTCCGCTTGATGAAGAAGCAATTAACAATGCTGTCAAAAAGTATGGACGAGTCGTAGTTCTGGATGAAGCTCCAGTATTCGGTTCTATTACAGCCGAGATTGCGGCTACGGCAACGGAACGTAACTTTAGTTCGCTGAAAGGCCCAATCGTTCGCGTTGGGGGAGTGCGTGCACCAATTAGCGCAAACCCTGCAATGGCTGATGCGGCTATCCCAACCGTTGCCTCAATCATGACCGCGGTAAAGAAGGTTATGTCCTACTAATTTCACTCACAAGCAATTTCGTTATGTAAGGGGTAGAAAATGGGTTCTTCGATTTTTGATATTTCGGGAAAGGTCGTGGCAATCACCGGCGCAGCTGGTGGTATCGGACTTGCGGTTTGCAAGCAATTGGGAGCGAGCGGTGCGACCATCGTGATGTCGGATGTTAACGAAGAAGCACTCAACGCTGGAAAAGCAGAACTCGAGCAACTTGGTGCCAAGGTTGATTCCTTCATTTGCGATTCTCGGGATGAGAAGAGTGTGATTGCATACTTCGAATTTATTGCCAAGAAATATGGCCAAGCCGATATCTTGGTAAATAACGCGGCCGCAGGCATTCACACTTCGCCCCAGGACACCACGCTTGATGAGTGGAATCGAGTGTTAAGCCTGAGCTTGACTGGATATTTCCTTTGCGCTCGCGAATTCTCGAAATTACTCCTCAAGAATAAGAAACCCGGTGCGCTCGTTAACATTAGTTCGATTGCAGGAAGTTCGGCAATCGGGCGCGGTAACTTTGCGTACAGCACAGCAAAAGGTGGAGTAAATCAATTCACGCGCGAACTAGCGATTGAATGGGCGAAATCGAATATTCGGGTAAATGCTATTCAACCTTGCTCTGTTAACACCCCTGGCTGGCGCAAGTGGGTGGAAACAGAAGGCGAAAAAGCGAAACCGCTGATGGATCTACTACTACGAGGCATTCCGCTTGGCCGAGTCGCTGAACCCGAGGACATCGCTGCTGCGGTGCACTTCTTGGCAAGTGATGCTGCCGCCATGGTCACCGGAACGATTCTGCCGGTAGATGGTGGGAACCTGGCCTATAACGCCGGGGGAACCCTAGGAGATTACTAAAACCACGCTCAAAACCCATCGTTTTTTCGGCTCGCCCTGGGAGTACGCTGTATTTCTTCCCCTGACACGGTATGATTGTTAACAAACAACAGAGCCGTTGATTTTTTATAAAATTTCGGGGATGAATATGGTTTTAAAATCTAGTGGTCTCACCCTAGCTTCTCGTCGCGTACTTTCAGATGTTGTTACGGATGATCTGCGAGATGCGATTCTCTCTCACGATTTAGAGCCTGGTATGAGAATTGCAGAAGATGGACTTGCGGTTCAATTAGGAGTTTCACGCGGTCCAGTTAGAGAAGCTTTAATGCGTTTAGAGCGCGAAGGGCTCGTCACAATTGAGCGACACAAAGGCGCACGCGTCGCATCCTGGACGGCAACAGATATTGAAGAGATTTACTCAATGCGGAAAGTTCTTGAGTCATTAGCTTTTGAGTGGGCTTGCAATAATGCGACTCCCGAAGATATTGCAGGGATGGAAGATGTCCTAAGTCGATATTCAAGACTAACTGAAAAACAGAAAACTCCAAGAGAAGTAAGTAAATTGGATTTGGAATTTCACTCAACGGTATTTGTCGCAGCGCATCACGAAAGATTAAATAAAACCTGGGAAATTTTACGTTCCCAGATTCATGCTCTGCTGGTGTACACCTGGTCAAAAGATGACGAGACCAATAAAAAGTATCTCCCACAATGGGGAGGCGCTCACAAAGAAATTGTCGAACTTATCCGATCAAAACAGGTGAAAAAAGGTAAAGCATTCGTCATTGAGCATATCGATCAAGGTCAACAACGTACGACTAGACACTTTGCGGAGATGCATTTTCCTGAGGTCGTTAAATCAGTTGTTTGATCTAAGCTCTTTCACCGAGTTCCAGATCGTCTCTGAAATTTGAAGCGTCGGAGTATTTAACTTTCGCTGATTATTTTCGACATCCCCTGGTACTAGAACTGGTTGATTCGCATTTGATGGGGTGGTGCTCCGGATCTTCTTAGTGGCCTCTGAGATTTCATCCTTAAAAAAGGCTCCACCAAAGAATTTTTCAGGATCAATGGCTAACAGCACCGTGCCGTATCCATGGCTATACCCGGCATTCATTGATGGATGATTTCCTGACAATACTCCGCCAAGCAATTCAATCATCAAGCTTAAGCAGTACCCCTTATGCCCCCCAAAGGGAAGAAGCGCGCCGCCCTGATAAAAATCTTCAGGATTTGTGCTCTCTTGACCATTTTTATCGATCACGGTGCCAACTGGAATCGAACTTCCGTTTGCTCGAGCTACCCTTAGTTTTCCTTCTGCGCTCGCGGCGGTGGCAAAATCTATAACCACCGGTTCGTCATTGGAAGGGATTCCAACGGCCAACGGATTAGTTCCGAAGAGTCGATCTTTTCCTCCGTAGGCCGCAACCGCTGGATCTGCATTGCACCACATCATAGAAATTAAGTTTTGAGCCGCAAGAAGCTCCACGTACTCACCGACTCTGCCGATGTGATTGCAATCCTTGATAGAGACGATTCCGATTCCAAATTCTTTAGCTTTTTGTGAAACTACCTCCACGGCGTATTTGCAGGCAATTTGACCCCAACCCCAATGTGAGTCAATCACTGCCGTCGCGCCTTCATCTCGAAAGATCGTAGGGCGAATTTCGGGATCGATGACTTTGCGTTGCACAGAATCTGTATATTCAAGAAGCCGAATAATTCCATGTGAGGCGTGTCCAACTTCTTGGGCCTGGACCAATGACTCGGCAACTGAAAGCGCGTATTCCTTAGGGGTCCCAACTAACTGAAGTATCTCCTCCGAAATCGAGAGTACTTCTGATCGAGAAATTGAAACAGTTCGAACTTCTCCAGCCACGCGAGCCTCCTTGACCGATCACACTGAATAGTTAACAATATACAAGTCAGACTAGCCGTCCTGCCCGCATAAATCAACGACTGTCCAAAGGAAGTTTATGAAAGTAACAGCTATTGAGACGATCAGATTAGGTGAGTTCCCATCCATCCTCTTCCTTCAGATCCACACCGATGAGGGTTTAATCGGACTTGGTGAAAATTGCGTGGGTGTTGAAACCGTCGAAACTTTTATTCACGAAAGTGTCGCACCCAGGTTGCTTGGTAAGAATCCACTCAACATCAACGCAATGCATGAGACCCTGCACCAAGATTTTATTGGATTCGGTGGCTCGTCAGTTGCGATGCGTGCGGCCTCCTCAGTTGATATCGCGCTGTGGGATCTTTTCGGACAAGCTTCTGGGCAGCCGATCTATCAATTACTCGGTGGGAAAGTGCGGGACAAGATCCGCGCTTACAACACCTGCGCTGGATCAGGGTATGCAAAGGGATCCTCGAATATTGATCGAAATCGAAAAGCCCAACTTGGCGTCGTTACTGACAACCAATACGAAGATCTCTACGCAGCGCTTAACAACCCAGAAGAATTAGTGGCAAGTTTGAAATCTATGGGTATGACCGCGATGAAAATCTGGCCGTTTGACGAGGCCGCCATTCGGTCAGGTGGACAGACAATTTTCCCGGCGGATCTGGCTGAGCCGGTCGATATATTCCGCAGAGCCCGTGAAGCAGCGGGACCTGATTTCGACATCATGTTAGAAATGCACTCCCTCTGGTCGGTACCGGCCGCTACCGTGATCGCTCACGCGGTCGAGGAATATTCCCCATTTTGGGTTGAAGATCCCTTTAGACACGAGAGCACCGATGCATTGATCAGATTTCGGCGGTCTATTAACTCGCCATTAACTGTTGGTGAAACAACAGGAGGGCGCTGGGATCATCATCGCTTGCTTTCTTCGCAAGCGGTAGATCACCTCATGGTCGATCCAGGTTGGGTCGGTGGAATTACCGAAGCGAATAAAGTCATTTCGTTAGCTTCAACGTACGGTGTTCCTGTTGCGCCACACGATTGCACCGGACCAGTGGTATTAACTGTTGGAACTCATCTGGGTGTGGCTTTTGCTAATGTTGAACTGCAAGAGATGGTGAGAAATTTCTATTTTGGTTGGTACGCCGACATGGTCACGGTTCTCCCTAAGTTAGAGCGCGGTTTCCTAGAACCCCCTTCTTCGCCGGGATTGGGAACTGCACTTCAACCAGGTATCAATAAACGGTCTGACGCACTGGTCCGATGGAGCCGGCTTGACTAAAGAGCTCATACTTGGAGTTGATGTCGGAACATCATCGGTTAAAGCGCTATTTATTGATTTAACTGGGAAGATTCTGCGACGTGCAGAAGTAAAGCATGTAACTACATCTGCGGGGGTTACGCTAGCCGAGCAAGATGCTCACGATTACCTCACCGGTCTACAAAAAATTTCCATTGATAATGAAGATCTAATTAGAGATGTGGTCGCGATTGGGCTCTCTGGTCATACTCCGTCTGTTGTATGTATCGATGGCGCGGGAAATCCCATTAGACCAGTACTTACATGGCAAGACAATCGGGCAACAGAAGAGGCAGAAGCTCTTGCAAAGCGATTTGCTAACCCGCTATCCACCGTAGGCACTTCACTGCCTTGGTCTGCAAGTGCATGCCCCGCAAAGTTATTTTGGCTTGCAACCCATGAGCCTGAAACACGGAAAAAGTCGCGCTGGGTTTTGCAACCTAAAGATTTCGTTGGATTTCATTTAACTGGAAACGCGATTTCCGATCCTTGGTCAACCAAAGGTATTTGCAATGTCGTTGCCCGAGCTCCAATTGCGGAAGTCTTAGATTTTGTAGGTTGGGGATCAGAAATTTGTCCGGAATTGCTGGATGGGTATCAAAGCAGAGGAACGGTTTCCATTGAAGCCGCTCGATATTTCAAACTTCCCATTGGAATTCCAGTAAGTGTGGGATGGTCCGATGCGATGTGTGGGATGGTTGCAATGGGTGTTATGACCGAACCAAGTTCCTTTATTATTACTGGAACTTCGGCAATTGTTGGCGCATCAAGTTCGACTCCGCCCAAAGATGGTGGCGGGTTGTACGTGATTCCAAATACGTGTGCACCGCTAGCAGTTACCTATGGACCCACTCAATCCAGCGGGAGTTCAGTGGAGTGGGCAGCAAAATTGCTGGGCACTGATTCCAACGAATTTATCGATCTTGCTCTGGAATCGCAGGCTTCGGAACTACCTATTTACCTTCCCTACATCGACGGAGAACGAGCACCTCTCTGGAGAACGGATCTGAGGGGAGGCTTTTATTCAATCAGTGTCTTTTCCAACCGTGAGGATCTTGCAGCGAGCGTTCTTGAAGGGATTGGATTTGCGGAGAGCCAAGTAGTAAATATCGCGGAATCTCTCAATGGCTCAAAGGCAGAAGTAATTAAGTTGGGGGGACATGCCGGAAATGACGAACGTGGTGAGAAAATCAGGTTGAAAACGCTGGGTCGGCCGGTGGAGCGTTTCGTTGACACCGATACAACGAATCGTGGTTCCGCTATTTTGGCTCTTGCCGTTGTAACGGGGAGCCTTCAAGAATCAGTGGCGGCGTTGTCTTTTAAACCAAATAGAGTCGAGCCATCACAAGCAGACCGACTTTATGCGGAGCGAAAAAGTCGAGAATTTTTACTGCTTCAAGAGCAAGCACTAACACTTGCAGATTTCAGGCGCGCTAAAACTACGTAGTGCTTGCCTCTAGCCGTTCTTTAGAGTTTAATTGTTTACAGTTGACGGGGGTGCTGGACCTCCGAGTACCCACGTTATGAGGAATCACGATGCAAGGACTATTCGTTCCGCAATTTAGCGCGTTCAAGAAAAACAATGAAGTTGATTTTGCTGCAACGAAAGCCCACGGAGAATATCTCGTTTCGCAAGGAGTCAGTGGTCTAGTTCCATTCGGAACCTTTGGCGAAGGATCCTCTTTGAGCCTCCGCGAAAGAATCAGAGTCACCGAAGATCTTGCCTCGATCATTCAGGATAGAGCGCTTATTCCATGCATTATTTCAAATAGCTTGGGCGATATTTGGGAGTACCTTGCATTCGTTGCAGATCTTCCGGTGCAAGCCGTGATGGTAATTCCACCAAGTTACTTCAGACCTATCGACAATGAATCTTTGATTACTTTCTATAAAGCCGTTGCCGAAAAATCTAAGCATCCAATAGTTGCATATAACATTCCATCCACTTCACTTAAGATTGACGTCGAAGTTGCGACCCAAATTCCAATTTGGGGAGTGAAAGATTCGAGTGGAAATTTTGACTCTGCACTTGACTTCATTAAACACGGGGTAAATATTCTCCTGGGAAGTGACAATTTATTAGCTAAAGGCATCGCTGCTGGCGCAAAAGGCGGAATTTGCGGATTGGCAAATTTCTTTCCAGCGCAGATGGTTAAAATTTACCAACTCGCATCGAGCGGTAACGCAGAAAACATTGTCGCGGCACAAGACATTGTTGATAAAATTTACAAGGCGGTAGATTCGATAGTGAAGCCGGGCTTTAACGGGGTGCAATCAATCGGTGCTTTGAAAAACGCCTCACGACATTTCATTCCAGTAAATGTAGGGGATATGCGTTCGCCGCTACCTACCTACCGCTCCTCGGAAGATGAGATCTCGGCAATGATTGAGCACGCGAAAGCGGTTTACGCCATCTGACCCGTTAACAGAATTATTCAATTTAGTCTCTGCAGATTGTTGACAGTTACCCGGATGGGATTTAGGGTAACGATATGACTTCAGTATTTGGACTATTTGACCTTTCGGGACGTACGGCTGTTGTTACTGGTGGAGGCGGCTCCTTGGGTGGTGCTGTCAGCCTTGGTTTGGCGCAGGCTGGTGCTCGCGTCATTGTGATCGACATTAGTCTGGAGAATGCACAGACAGTCGTTAACAGCATTAGTGCTGCAGGAGGAACCGCTCACGCGTTTGCTGCTGACCTCAGCACCGAAGCCGTCGTTGAAGACATATTCGCGAAAATTGATCAGATCGCTCCAATAGATATTTTAGTAAATGCAGTCGCTGCGCGTTATGACCGATTCCCACCTGATGAATATCCAATTGAGGAGTGGGATAAAGCAATTTCTTCAGATCTCACAAGTTTTTTCCTCACCTCACGCGCAACAGCGCAAAGAATGATCAAAGCTGGAAAGGGTGGGAGCATCATCAACTTTGGTTCCATCGCTGGAGTGTCAGCGCTCGGGAGAGGAAGTGTTGCCTACGGAGCCGCTAAGGGTGGAGTTATTCAGATGACTCGAGATTGTTCTTTTGCTTGGGCAAAGCACAACATCCGAGTCAATTCAATTTTGCCGTGTCAGTTTATAAATTCCGGTTGGACCTCATTTATCAATGATCCAGCTCATGCAACACTCGTTAATCGAGTCAAGTCAGGAATTCCGCTGGGCCGTTTGGGTGAACCGCAGGAAATGGTTGGTCCAGTTTTGTTCTTGGCTTCGGATGCGGCTTCCATGGTTACCGGTATCGCAATGCCAGTTGACGGCGGTAATTTGGCAATGAACGCCGGGGGAAGTATCGATTGGTAGTGCGCAAGTAATCACAAAGGAGTAATAACGTTGGCTGAACTTCATTACTTGCATGACATCCCCTCTCCTTACGATGCGCACTCGGTTCCGCTTGATACTCCACTGACAGGCCCGCCTCCAGCAAGATTTAAAGACTCCGAAGTCTTAGTGGCGCAGTACCGGACAAATCCCGCAGCAATAGCGGCGCTAGTTCCTGAACCCTTGGTTCCCGTCAGTGATGTTGTTATGGTGCAAATTGGGCGCTGGGGAGATGTCGCGGGCATGGGCGCGAATACCCAAGAAGTAAATGTGATGGTTCAAGTGGAGTTCAATGGCCCACATGGGAAGGTTACTGGTGCTTACTCTCCCTATTTCTATGTAGATAGCGATAGAGCGATGGCCGGTGGAAGAGAATTCCACGGTCAACCAAAACGACTAGGGAAAGTTCAACTTGAAACGCGCGAGGACTTAATTGTCGGAACTCTTCACCGCAATGGGATAAACGTATTCACGGCAACTCTTCCTTATAAGAGCAAGGCATGTGATATCTCAGAGGTGTCAAAAAGGGTTAATTTCATAAAGAATATTAATTTGAAGCTGATTCCTCAGATAGATCGCACTAGGGGAATTCGACAATTAACTGCGCGAGATTTTAATGATGTGGAAGTTACCGAATGTTGGACCGGACCTGTTACAAGCCGTATTGAAGAAAATGCGCAAGCACCACTTTATCGACTTCCTGTTCTCCAACATTTGGAGGGGTATTACTGGAAGGGTGCATTCTCCCTCGTCGGGGGAGTTGTGCTTCACGAGTACTAACATCGAAATGAGGAATGTCATGAAATTTCGCAGAAAAGTTTTAGTCAGTGCCGCACTTATTGCTTGCTTATTAGTGACGGTCCCGAATGAAGGTGCATTTGCCGCCACCCCGTCTGTAAAAGCCGGCCTCGCAACTTGTGCGACTTTCGATAAAATTGTTTCCATCGCAAATACATTTAGCAATCGCAAAAAGAGCAAGGATGCGGCGACAAACAAAGCGGCGGCATCGGCCGCACTTGCAAGTTTAAAAGCTGATTTTGCTATACTTCAATCGGAGTTAAATTCGGCAATTCACTTGGATCCTTTGTATCGAACCTGGCAGGGTCCCGCCACGGTAATTGAAAGTTTTAACGGAGACAACGGATCGGGCGTCGGGGCGGCGGTAATAACGTTGATGGGATATTGCGCAAAACTCCACAAATAGCGCGGTTTCTGCCCTTTGATTTTCTTACACCTAATTATCGCTCAGCCACTATAGGCAATATCCGCTCACTTCGTTAAATTTGCGCCATGCGATTTCAAGCCTGGCTACTGGTTGGTGCCAGACTTCGCAAAAACCTCTTTCGCGCTTTGACCACAAGCGGTGTCGTGGCGCTTTCTTTTGTCGCCTTGTTGACGATTCAAGGTATTTCTTATGCGACCGGAAACTCGTTAGTTAGTTACTCCCTTTCACAACTTCCAGCGGGACAAGAAAACTTAACAATTAATTCATCTCAGGTCATTTCCTCGCCAGCGGAATATAAAGCTGCCAACCAATATCTACAAAATAAGTTGAAGAGTATTTCCGATAATCCTGTAACTCCTGAAATCATTTATCGTGAACTTTCCGATCCACACGGAGTTCACTACTACTTTGGGGGAGTAGATAATTTCAAGAGTGCTATCCACATAACAAGTGGTCGTCTTCCACAGCACTGTTCAGTTTCGAGATGCGAAGTAATTCAAGTGGGCGGAAATCTGAAAGTTCCACCCCGACCTTCCACCTTTGGCTTAGTTATTGTCGGTCAGGGAGAAATTCAAAATAACCTATTGTTTGCTGGGACGATAGGTCCGCCTGCAGGTACGGCACTTTTAGTAGCAAACGGGATTTCAGGGGCGACAACCTTGGCGCGTTCGTCCTTCTCAGCAACAGATGGCTGGGTTCAGAGAATTGATATTAGGCGTATCAATCAACTTGGAACCGATAACTACATCTCTCGGATAGTTGCCATTGAGGACCATCTATCCATTGATTTTCCAGGTCTGATAGTGACGTGGCCACAAGATGCTTTGAGCAGCGCAAGTGATCAGGCAGTTGCTTTTGCGGGAAAACTTACGCTGCTGAAATTTGCCGTCGTTACCTTATTACTTGCCTTCCTAGCTCTCATCACTATTAGGCAGCGCCGAGATCATTCTCAATTTAGAACTTCACTGAGTCGAATTGGAACCCCCAAAGCCACACTTGCTTGGGAACTGCTTTTTGAAACCTTCGTTCCAATTATCTGCGGTCTCGTACTCACTGGAATTTTTTCACTCGTCATGCCAAAAGCGCTTCATGGATTTGGTTTTCAGGCACAGGTATCTGACTTGTACGGAGGCTGGCCCAAGTATCTACTGCTTGTCGGAGTTGCAGAGGCTCTCGTTGTCGGACTCACGCTCTACCAGGACGCAGCGTGGCGCCGGACTCAGCTAATTTTATCGGGCGCTGCATTCGTTTTCTTTGCGCTCTATCTGCAACAGAATCATGTAGCCGATTCAAAATACCTCACGATTCCTTTTGTATACGCGATCGGACCGGTTTTCATTTGTTATCTGGCGCTACGCTATCTGATCACTCTTTGGCGAAATAAGAGGCGCCAGCTATTTATCATCTTCAAAGAGTTTTTTGGGCTCTGGCAGGGCGTGGCATCAATGATCGCGTTGACCGGCTTACTAGCCATGTTGACGCTGGGATTTAGCTCGGGGCTAGCCCGACAAGTGGCTGACACAGCAAGGAACCAAGTACCGCTAGATATTTCACTTTCAACTGGTTCAAATTTGGTGCGTCCGTTGGATGTGGCAGCGGCGAGCGACTATGCCGGGCTTGAACCTAGTTCCCAAGCCTTTCCTATTCTGAGGACTGGAACTGCAATTCGCGGTCAGAGTTCTGTCTCCGATTCGCTATCGCTCATCGGCATGCCCGCAGCCGCGCTGGCTTTGGCCGCTCCCAGCATTAAATCGTTTGCTGAAGGTTCCACTTTCAATGCTCCGATTCCGCAATACGGCCTTGGTATAGGTACGACTAAAGAAATCACCGTGGCGCTAGCCGGAATTCCCGCTCAAATCGATCTCCTGGGATGGTTCTTAACCCCTCGGGGAACTCACATAAGTGCAGTCTTCCTCGGGTCAACAAATATTCGTACTCTCGCGCTTCTAGGCGAAGTACCCGCTGGAAGTGCTTTGGTCGCCTTCGAATTTCACGAGTCGTCGAATTATTTGTCCCGAAGACTCCATGCTATTGGTGAAGGAAATCTTTCTGTTCCAGAACTTAAGGGAATTGGAAGTATCACCAAAGTCAGTTTCGATAGCACTACTGAGCAACTTCCCCCAAAGCTTTGGAGATCTCAAAATTTCCCGTTTGCCTTTGACGGTCAGAGTCTCTATGTCCAACCGAGTGTCGCGATGGGTATTCCAACGGTTGTCACGGATCCAACTACTGCTTCGTTGGCAGTCAATGGGACACTAACTCTTATTGGGACGGGGAATACCTATTTTCAAGTGCGCATTGGAGCGATTACACAAAACTTCCCGAGCGCTGGAGATCGATTTGTTGTGATGGAGTTAAGCGCTTTGCAGAGTGAGCTGGCTCAGACAGATTTGGGAGCAGTCGACCCCATCGAAGTTTGGATAAAAACGCCGGACGCCAAAGAATTTGTGCAAAAGCTAAGGACCGCTCCATATAACGCCTTGCTGATTAAGAGCAAGAGTGAACTGGAAAAAACCCTGAATCTGGATCCGAATAACGTTGGCTTACTAAGTGCCTATCGCGTTGCCCTAGCCCTGGCGCTGCTCCTGTCCCTGCTCATTGCGCTTGCCTCGCTACCACTCATTTACAAGGAAGGCGTAGCGGTTTTCTTGCAGCTAGAAACAGTTGGTTATAAGCCTCAAGAATTGCGAAGCGCAGTACGAGTTAGCTGGCGGGTGTCCATCTTGATCGGGGCGGCAATCGGCACCGGGTTGGGGGTAGGAATCAGCAGATTATTCGTTTCTAGCTCTATCCCAATCCTGCAGGAGGTAATCCTCTTGTTTGCTGCGTATGCATTCATTGAACTCTGTGGATCACTTCTTTCCCGTAGTTTCTTTAGCGAAAAATTGCCAGGTCAGCGGACTCCATGAATATTCGGGTGAAAGATCTTTTTTATATTTACGAAAACAACGAGGAGCAAGTCGTCGCACTTCGAGGTTTGGATTTAAACGTTGAACTTGGCGAGTGTTTAGCGATTCGCGGGCCAAATGGTTCAGGAAAATCGACGCTGGTCAAACTCCTCACCGGGTACCAAAAGCCGACGGCAGGTGAAATTTATATTGATGATCAAAATATCTCAGAGATTGATCCGATTCAACTAAGGCGTCAGTACGTAGCAAGCATTAACCAGAATGGAAGCCTCATCAAGGAACTCACAGTTCGCGAAAATCTGGCTCTTGCGTATTCCTTAAATTCTTCGCTGGCTTCAAGGAGCACAGAGATCACTTCTCAAATTCTGGAAGAGCACAGTCTTTCGCATCTAGCAACTCGTTACCCCGATCAACTTTCTGCTGGTGAGAGACAGTATGTCTCGCTGTTGGCTGCGGTTGCCACCGATCCCCAAGTGCTAGTTGCTGATGAGCCAACTGAAGAGCTGGACCACGCTGGTGCAAAAATCATTTATTCATTGCTCAAGTCCTTGTGTAGCAAGACCATCGTGATATTGGTGACGCACGACATCCGAGCTGAAGAGTACGCGACGCGTACCGTAAGAATTCGGGAGGGTCGGATCAGTGAAGAGTGGTCTGCCGGTGAAGCAGAGAAGAGTGTTATTGACGAATTTGGTTGGATGCGTGTGCGAGAAGTCACGCAAGATGTTCCCAAGAGAGTGAAGCGGGCGATTTCCGAAAATGTGACGCCAATACTCGAAGCGAATGGACTGAAATTAACGTACAGCCCCAAGGAGATATTTTCAGATGTGAATTTTTCGGGAAGACCTGGCCAATTACTCGCCCTTGATTCAACCCTTCCCACCAAGACCGGTAAGTCATCGCTACTTCGAATCCTGTCGGGCCTTGTGGACGCCGATGTGGGGTCAGTACTAGTCAATGGCCAGGCAATTGGGGGGCTAGACCGCGAGGCGCGAGCCCAGTTACGGAAGGCATTGGTGAGTTATCTACCGCAGCGGGGCAATGCCCTGGAGCGAATTACGCTGGGGGAGTATTTGGGTTCCACCGTGGTGGATCTAGGGAAGTCACTCAATCATCGTCGGAGTAGTCCTTTGGGCAATTTCTCTGGGGGAGAGCGGGCCCGAATTGAGCTTCTTAAAATCATCGCCGAGTCCAGACCTATCTTGCTCTTGGATGAACCGATTTCGCAGATGGATGAGCGACGTACCAACGAGGCGATTGAAGCGCTCTTTGGTTATCTGGAAAATGGTGGGTTGGTCATAATGAGTACACGCAACGAGATCCTGCTGGAGGCTGCAGATCACATTATCCATTTGGGTTAACTTGGGTAAACTCGAAGGTATGAATCACCGCGTAGATGTATTTATGAAAAAGACCGTTGAGTGGCATGACGAGTATGCCGTTCTACGGGAAATCGCCTTGAGCACGGGGCTCACTGAGGACCTCAAGTGGATGCACCCGTGTTACACGCTGGATGACAAAAATGTCTTTTTGCTCCATGCCTTTAAAGGATACATCGCTGTTTTTTTCCATAAGGGTGCGATCATGAAAGATCCAAACGGGATCCTCATTCAGCAGACCGAAAATGTGCAGGCAGGACGCCAACTTCGATTTAAAAATATGGAAGAAATTCTTAAGGCGAAAAAGATCATTAAGGCCTATATGAAGGATGCGATTGCCATTGAGGAAGCCGGACTTCAAGTCCCAATGAAGAAGCCCGTGCCGGTAGAACTTCCTAAGGATATTGCGGACGCAATGAAGAAAATTTCTGGTTTGACCGCTGCTTTCAAGAAACTAACCCCAAGTTGTCAGCGCGAATACTTGCTTTATTTTGACGGTGCTAAGAAGGCGGAGACAAGAGTCTCTCGGGTCCAAAAGTACGCTGAGAAAATTCTTTCCGGCAAACGAATGAACGGATAAACAAAGTGGCACAGAAAACCTCTCAACCAAGCCTCCCTGCGGGTTGGAATACTTCACGGATTCCAGACCAGACTGGCAAACGATATTTGATAACGGGTGGCAATAGCGGCCTCGGTTTAGAGTGCGCAAAAGCTTTAGTCGCCAAAGGCGCGCACGTTACCCTTACTGCTCGCACTGAAATAAAAGGCGTCTCTGCCACGCTCAGCTCTGGAGCTCAAGAATTTATTGAATTGGACCTGGCGGACTTAGCCTCGGTTCGTAAGGCAGCGGCAACAATTTCCGAACCCTTCAACGTGGTCTTCCTTAATGCTGGAATCATGGCTCCTCCATTTGCAAAAACGGTCGATGGCTTTGAATCCCAGTTAGGAACAAATTTCTTGGGACATTTTGCGCTCGCTGGATTAATTGAAAAGTTTGTTTCCGATCGCTGGGTAGTAACCACCAGTTTCGCGCATCACCTCGGAACGTTTGGCAATCAGACTAAAGAGGAGATCAAAGATCGCTGCCAGGGGATTGGAAAATACTCGCCTTGGATTTCATATGGAGATTCAAAGTTAGCTGATTTGATCTTCGTCAACGAATTGGAGCGTCGTCGCGTTGCTCGCGGATATGGGGCCATCCCTATGGCTGCTCACCCAGGCTGGGCGAACACCAATTTATTTAAACATCCAGTCAAGGCCCACCCAGTGGCTCAACTGAGTGACGCCGTGGCAGGAAAGTTGGCTCAAACAGGTGCCGAAGGCGCACTTCCACTTTTATGTGCTTCAACCTTGCCCGAGGTAACGCACACTGGATTTTTGGGGCCCAACGGTTTCATGGAACTCAAAGGCAGTCCGAAATTCACTCATGGAAAAGCGCTGGCATATGATCAAAACCTAGCCACAAACCTCTGGCAGGTAGCGGAAGAGTTGACCGGCGTGGCATGGGAGAATTCGCCTCATGCATGAGGCCTACGACGTCCAAGGAATTCAAGAGAAGTGGTTGCCAGTCTGGGATCGGCTAGAACCATTTAAATCTGGCCGCGCAGGAGATGCTCGCCCAAAGAAGTACGTCCTAGACATGTTTCCCTACCCTTCCGGGGACCTACATATGGGTCACGCGGAGGCTTACGCACTCGGTGATGTCATCGCCAGATATTGGGTTCAAAAGGGCTTTAACGTCCTGCATCCGATCGGCTGGGACTCCTTTGGGCTTCCTGCCGAAAACGCGGCAATTAAACGCGGTACCGATCCGCGGGCCTGGACCTATGAAAATATCGCGGTTCAAAAAGCTTCTATGCGCCGATACGCGTGTTCCTTTGATTGGGATCGCACGCTCCACACCTCAGATCCCGAGTATTACAAATGGAACCAGTGGCTCTTCCTTGAGTTTTATAAGAAAGGGCTCGCTTACCGAAAAGACTCCGCTGTTAATTGGTGCCCCAAAGATCAAACAGTTCTTGCTAACGAACAAGTAGTTGCCGGACTTTGTGAACGCTGTGACACCCCTGTCACCAAAAAGAAATTGAATCAGTGGTACCTCAAAATCACAGATTACGCCGATCGTTTACTTGACGATATGAAGTCACTAGAAGGCAAGTGGCCCGAAAAAGTTTTGATGATGCAACGTAACTGGATCGGTCGTTCACAAGGCGCCGAAGTTGTCTTTGAAATTGAA
Organism: uncultured Actinomycetes bacterium; assembly: GCA_903928395.1. GTDB lineage: Bacteria > Actinomycetota > Actinomycetes > Nanopelagicales > Nanopelagicaceae > PALSA-747. The sequence goes on from CAIYQS010000178.1 coordinate 23,671, forward strand.
GGCCGCACTGAACCAATTACTGTTTACACGACCCGACCTGACACTTTGTACGGCGCAACCTTTATGGTTGTTGCAGTGGATAGTGCGCTCGCGGCTGAACTTGCAGCTGGTGGAGCAGCAGAACCCGCATTTAAAGAGTATTTAGAGAAGACTAAAGCGGCAAGTGATATTGATCGTCTTGCAACGGATCGCCCAAAGAGCGGTATCTTTTTAGAGCGATATGCCATCAATCCGGTGAACGGTGAAAAGTTGCCCATCTGGGTTTCTGATTATGTGTTGGCCGATTACGGAACTGGCGCGATCATGGCTGTACCCGCGCATGATCAACGCGATTTAGATTTTGCTCGCGCGATGGGGCTACCAGTCCGTGTTGTAGTTAAAACTGAGGAAGAAGATGCATTTGTTAGCGGCGTTGCAACTGCTGGCGATGGAGAGTTAATTAATTCTGGATCGCTCAACGGCTTAACTAAAGATGCAGCGATCGCAAAGATCATCGAGGAGTTAGCAGCGAAGCAACTCGGCAAGGCCGCCAAAAACTATCGCCTCCGCGACTGGCTGATTTCAAGGCAACGTTTCTGGGGAACACCGATTCCGATTATTCATTGCCCATCGTGTGGCGAAGTCCCTGTTCCAGAAAACCAATTACCTGTTCGACTTCCTGATGCAACTGGACTGGATCTAAAGCCCAAAGGTTCATCTCCGCTAGGGGCAGCTGCCGACTGGGTTAACGTAACTTGCCCACAATGTGGAGAAGCAGCTAAGCGTGATGCCGACACCATGGATACCTTCTTTGACTCTAGTTGGTACTTCTTGCGCTACACCAGCGTGCAGTTTGATGACCGGGCTTTTGATGTGGAAGCCGTGAAGACTTGGCTTCCAGTTGATCAATATGTTGGCGGCGTAACCCACGCGATTTTGCACCTTTTGTATTCCCGCTTCTTTGCTAAAGTCTTACATGACCTTGGCTACTTGGATTTCGAGGAGCCGTTCACCCGTTTACTCAATCAGGGCATGGTGCA
>CAIYQS010000179.1 GCA_903928395.1 uncultured Actinomycetes bacterium
CGGTGGGTAAAAAATAAAAGGAACCTGATTTGCGTTATAATTTGGGCCTCGCAAAGCAGTTGGGCGGTTAGCTCAGGGGTAGAGCACTGCCTTCACACGGCAGGGGTCACTGGTTCGATCCCAGTATCGCCCACCAATCGCAATCAATTGATTACATTTAATAAATCTAGATTGATTGTCCTTTAACCTGCGGTCATCACAGGACAAATCCAAAGCAATTACACACTTTTTACACAGTGAGTGTGCAATGGCCTCGATCAAACGCCGATCAACCGGCTACCAAGTTCAAATTCGTCGTATAGGTTTTCCACAAGCTGAATCGCCACCAGTTTACTAGACATGACTCAGATACGATTGGATGCGAAATGTTCAGAATATTTGTAATGGGGAATTTACTGGGAAGTATTGATATTCAGAAAGTTTACCCTTTAGCCTATATGATTAGACAACCTTGAATTAAGCAGAAGAACCACACATGCGTCCGTTAATCTCTCTACCAGTCAAATACGTTAAGAAAAAAAATCCCCCACCATTTCTGACAGGGGGTTGGAGGTTGCTACCCAGAAACTAAAGTAGCAAAAGCAGTTTCTTTGAGGTCATACACCTGAGGAATCCAAGCAGATTAATCAGGATTATCCGATTGTGTTGCCGGTTTTGCATCAAGAGATGCAGGAGCTTGAACCCCTACAGCTGAGAAGACAGATGGCATCTTTCCGGATAAATCAGACGCAATGGAAATTTGACTAGATAAACTTGATGCAGCATCCTTAACCTTTCCGACCTTTAAAAGGTTTGCTGGATTCGAGGACATGCTCGAAATTAGCCCTTTTGATTGATCAGCTAAAGCCTTATCTTTTAAAAGCGCAAGTGCGAAATTAAATGCAGATGCCCCCAAATAAGCCTTGTGTTTAGCATCCATGGCATCGATCTTGCCTTTAAAGTCTTTATCACTTAATGTCTCTTTAACCGCTGCGACTTGGCTTTTCACTAACTCTGAATTTTTAGCTTCTTTCTCAGCTGGGTCAGTAGCCGCATTCGCAGCATCCTGCTTTGCTTTAAATTCTGCCGCTTTCTCTTTTGATAGTAATGCCTTAGTCATGTGACCCAGCGAATTCTGCATTAGATCTCGTGCTTCATTTGCTGACTTCAAAAAAGAATCAGGGTCAGCCGCAGCACCACCCGACTTCCCTCCACTGGTCAGATCGTTAAGACCGAAGGACAGGGTGGTTGGCACGTATGATAAAGTCGAGCATACAAAAATGGCTGATATTACTTTGATTATTTTTAATTTCATTACGACCTCTCCTTAGTTTATGGGACTTGTAAATTTAAAACTTACTTAGCGGTAAAACTTAGCGTTTCGGCGGCCTTACTTATCAACTTCTCAGCTTCATCAACAATGTCTGAATCGATTAGCTTGTTTATTTGATCTGGGGGAGTTTGATTATAGAAACCAGTAGTCGTGAATTTTTCTTCAGTACCTGTTCTCGAAATAATCTGATCTCCTGCTTTGACTCTGAGGGTGTATTTTGCAAAAATGGATTTCTGACATTGTTTATCGCATTTATCTCCTTCGATTGAAACACGGTCGACTGGTTGAACACAAAGATTGATTTGGGGAGATTTCCAGTGAACTTCCTCAGAAAATCCTGCTGCGGGTCCAATTTCTCTAGCGTATTCAGAGATCGAAGGTGCATAGAAAACCCCCGGCATTCTCATCCCCAATATTGAAGAGGTAAGGTCAGCTAAAGAAGGGGTCTTCAGGGTGCCAAGGTTTTCGGTTTCTGGACATAAGGAAAAATAGTAAGAGGAGCGTGGCGTTGTGCCAAGACGCTCAACCTCAAATACGTCTCCTGTGACTGGATTGGGTTGCTTAGTGTTGATAGGTAATACACCGGGTTCTAAGGAGGACATAGAGCCACTGTTAGACCTGATGACAGCATCTATTACGGGAATAAGAACATCTTGACTACCATTACCCAATTGAACCTTGGTCCTGTGTAAAATCAAACCCTTCTGGGCTTGAAAGAATGCCTTCCCTGAATTTGAAACACTTAACTCACCAGCTGACTTTGATTCAATTGGAGTTTGGTCCCTGTTGACGTCACCTAGTTTTGCGAGATTATTGGCTAAATTCATTAGCGCATTCTTAATCACGACTTCTCTTCTCTCATTGAAACTCGGACTAATTCCATTTGTTATCGTTTCTTCAAGCTTGTCCTTTCCGATAGCTGAATAATTCACTCTCTTACTTACATCAATAACATCTGCAAATGCCAACCCCTTATAGTTTCGTATTGTTTTAAACTCAAGATTTGTACGAGCCTCATACATGATGGGTTCATCAATTCTTAAACGAATAAACAGGTCTGGTGTTTTTCTGCGTGATGCATTTGATATCGATAGTTGTACCTTTTGAAGAATGCTCTGCCGCAAATTAGTAAACACGGGATTAATTTGAACAATACTCAATGGTGCCTTGTCGCCAACGAGATCTGAAAATAACTGGGCGACATATTGTTTCGAATATCCGCTGGGTACTTTTTCGACAAGCACTATAGTTCTTGGCTTATTTTTACCATCAGATTTGTGAGAGAGGTACTTGTGAAAAACTGAGCCTGATCCAACTTTATCAGCGAGAATTCGCTCAGCAACACAATAGCTTTGAGCAGAGTAGACAATATTTATGAGTTGACCTGTATCATCTTCTAACGAGTCTCCTACCTGAACCCCTTTTCCATATCCTGAATCGAGAACAAGAAGATCTCCGACTTGATCGGTAACTTTGGCTTCAACCATAAAAGGAGAGAAATTCTTCCCTGCCTCGTCAGCTAGGCTAGTTATCAACCCTTTTATAGTATTGCTAAATAGATTTTCAATTGCAGCATCAACATTTTCAGTATTTGATACAACGGCACTACCAATATTTGTTCTGGATATTGTTGTAAATATTTCACCATTCACTACATTAGTAAAATAAATACTTGCTGTTACGGGAGTTATTAAATCAAAAATACCATTACCTTTATCAACTTTGTAGCTGATTGCTCTTGTGACATGAAAGGAAACAGCAAAAGTATGATTTGCTGAAGACTGATTTAAAGCCTCAACTCTGCCTTTGAATATGGCATTTAAGGACGAATACACATTGTCAGATAGCGAATCGACTGTTAATTTCTTTACAACATTCAGAAACTCAGGGTCAAGCTGTGACTGTGAGCTTTCGTCAAAGAAGAATCCTCTAACTGGATATACCTTAGCATCCGACGATGCCACAGCAGGATGCAGTATTAAAGCATAGCTAAGAATAAGCAACGCAACTGCATATTTACGACTAGAGGACATAATTATTTCTTCTTGCTTTTAGACGCATCATCTTTCCCAGAAGCATCAGGTACGCATTTGTCAATACAGAATATGACTGACGTACCCTCTACCAATCCGTCCAAATTAACACCAGAAAACGCTGATTGCGCAGTTACAGCCGTATAAACCACCTCTTGTGGATCGCTACCACCCTTCAAGGTAAGTACCACCTTTACTCCGGTATTGGCGTTTTCTTTAACAACACTTGTTACTCCCTTAATATCTTTTATAGCCTTTGCAAAAGCCATGCGCATTGGCAGCGATAAGGATTTTCCTTTAAGTTCAACTATGAATTCCCGACCACGTGCTGATCGATCTGCCCAGTACCCAAGAATTCTTCCTGCGAACTGTGGTGACATCAAATCAGCAACTCTTTTAGAAGCATTTTCGGCACAGGCTTCAATATTTATTCCACTAGCCAACATCCCCTCTGTGTCGCTCGCTATTGCTTCGCTATCGGATGTTGAGAATGCCTTCATGGTAACGGTTACTACACATGTCATTTCGCCAGTTGCAGGGTTTTTATCGCCAGAAATAATTGTTGAGCTACCGATTAATAGAAAATCAGAATTAGATTTTGTTCTCGCAAACTCAGCAAATTTTGCCATATCAGAACTATTGTCGATCATTGACATGGTGACGTGTTTATCACCAAAGAATTTGCTTCGAGCAATGCTTGCGTCCTGAAATTTTAAATCGTAATCACGCATATTTCCTAAGAATGCATTCTGGAATATCGGATTAGTTGACGGTTTAGAAGTGTCCTGATACTTGACAAGGTGTATATATGACTCCTTATCATGACTGTTGGATTGGACGTTCTTTTGATCAATTGCGGCACTTGCCGACTTACTAGATGCTGAGGCTGCTAGATTACCCTTCTCACTATATGCCGCTGCTGAGGACGCTTGACCATTCAAAGTGCTGCTACGTCCCGCCGCAACAGATTCGGAGCCATACGGACTATTTGCTTGTGCAGCATACCCCGCATTCGAAGCAGCATTAATTTTAGTCGATGATGCTGTAGCAGCATCTTTACTGGAGGAAGCAGCCAACGCCGAATTGCTTGATGCAGATGCAGATGCCGCTTTGACTGACTTATCACTATATGAGCTGCCTTTATCCGAATGAGATACGGTAAGATCTTCCAACGGCATTTTCAGATCATGTGTACTTGTAACAAATTCATCCATCAATGCTAATATTGTGAAACTGCGATCATTCAATTTGTCTAGATCGGTCCCACGAATTGCATTTTTAATCTGCCGCCGGTCAACAGTCACCTCAATTTTAGTAACAAAGTCGCCGCCTTCACGTCTCTCTTCTTTCACCTGCACATCTCTCAGTTGTTTAGCTACTTCATTAACAATTGGCGCAAATTTTGGGTCGCTTGCATCAAGTGCAGTAGCATCCTTAATCGCTTGGATGACAGCGTCTCGCATAGCGGCTTGTTTTGCCGCATTACGGATTGAGGCAGCATCACCTGCGGTGAGTGGTGTACGTCCTTCACCAAAGACAGTGTCAGCAAATGATGACTGGGTAGCAAAAGCAAAAATTAGTGCCGCAACGCAATTAGTCAGTATCTTCGAAAATTTATTTTTCATGATTATTTTGACCTATTTTTATTTTGTTGAGGGCATTTGAATAACAACGTCACCCGCTCGTACTTCCTGTTTTCCATTGCTCTCTTTGATACTGACACCACCAGATGTAATGGCACTTTCAGATGTGTCTTGCTTTATTGTTATTCCAGATGCATTACGGCTTGGAAAAGATGTGCTCATCAGATCGTTATATGCAGCCATTTCTTTTATGGGATCAAGGTTTGTGTTTTGATCTATTTGAACATCGTCTTTTAACCCATTTTTTATAGCTTGTTCTAATGCCACTATTGCGGCATTTTTATCCCCAACCTGCGCTTTTGCTTGTGCAAGCAGGAAATATGCTTCGTAATCTTTTGGCGCTTTTTCTACCAGCTTTTGTGCCGTAGCTGCTGCTTCCGAATAGTTTTTTACCACGAATGATTGGCTGACATCCGCCTTCAGTTCATCAGCATTTTTAAAGATTTTAGTGTCACAACCAGCTAATGCGAAACCAATTATCAATGGTAATAAGAAGCGTGAGGCATTTACACTAAAAGTTTTGACTGTGTTTGTAATCATCATGATTAGCTTCCAAATAATGTTATTGAAAATGAGCGCCCATAAGGATCCTGACAAATACCAGTCAAGGACTGTCCGACATAGCCTGTTAACGTGTCGTTTCTTATAGGAATATAACAATGAAGATCGGCATCTAGCGCAAGGATTTTTCCCGATATAACATAGTGACGCATACAATCAGAGCTTGGATCATCCCTACATACTTCAGGTTGAACAAATAAACGACCTATCACTCTATCTGGATTTTCGCTTACAACAAAAGAAACGGAATCTGAGCTGAAACTAATATTTCCAGTAAGCTTTTGAGGTTGCTTTGTTGAGGTGGTATTCGATGAAAGTTCAAAATTTCCGTAATGAGAGAGTACTGGCGAAAGTTCTAACAATTCATTAGGAGGGGGAAGGCTTTGGGGGGGGGGTTGGCTGTGGTGTTGTACATGCGCTCATTAACATTGCAATCCCTAGCACCATGAAATAACTGAAGCTATTGGATAAACGCAATGGAGAAGTGATTTTTTTATTATTCATTGAGGGTTTAGAAACCTTCAAAAGATTATTAGGCTTCCGTGATATTACTTTATTTTCTAATAATATTAGGATTTCACTAGTGTCCGGTTAAAAGTCGAATAACATCAGTTGGTTATAAAAATCTGTCTGATCTTGAAGTTGCCCACTGCCTGCGAAGGCTTGAGATAGCTGGGTTTTCTCAAAAACAGACAC